>NZ_KV805526.1:0-2240 GCF_001811595.1 Enterococcus sp. HMSC078F03
GTGTATAAAAAAATACGGAAAACTGAATTTTACTAGTTGTCAAAGAGAACATTAGTTCGTATAATGAGTTAGTAGAAAGAAGGGATTTTGGATGAATTTGACGTTCGATTATACGAAAGAACCCAGTCGTGATGTGCTTTGTATCGACGTAAAAAGTTTTTATGCTAGCGTGGAATGCGTAGAACGTGGACTTGATCCATTGAAGACAATGCTTGTGGTCATGAGCAATTCTGAAAATTCGGGTGGCCTGGTACTCGCTGCTTCCCCTATGGCAAAAAAAGTATTAGGCATTTCCAATGTTACAAGGAAAAATGAAGTTCCGGACCACCCGAACTTAATTATTGTATCTCCACGCATGAAATTGTACATGAAGAAAAATCAAGAAATTAACAATTTATATAAACGCTTTGTTTCTGATGAAGATCATTCTGTATTCAGTGTCGATGAATCGTTTCTTGATGTGACTGCTTCGCTGACCTATTTTAAGTGTGACACCGCCTATAAACTGGCCAAGATTATTCAACGTGTGATTTATAATCATATGGGATTATATGTAACAATCGGAATTGGGGAAAATCCGTTGCTGGCCAAGTTAGCATTGGATAATGAAGCAAAGAATGCACCAGGATTTGTAGCTGAATGGCGCTATGAAGATGTGCCAAAAAAAGTTTGGCCAATCTCCCCTCTTACAGAATTTTGTGGGATAGGAAATCGCATGGCTGCTCGCTTAAAAAAGCTAGGTATTCGGTCCATTTATGACCTAGCGCACATTGAACCCTACATGTTAAAAGAGCGTTTTGGTATCATGGGGCTACAGCTGTACGCGCACTCATGGGGCATAGATCGTAGTTTTTTAGGGCAAAAAGCGGGACGACCAACAGAAAAATCATTTGGTAATAGTCAGGTCTTACCCAAAGATTATGCAAATAAAGAACAAATAAAATTGGTTTTGAAGGAATTGTCGGACCAGGTTGCTAGTCGCTTACGCATGGCATCGTGTCAGACAACCTGTGTCTCTTTGTTTGTTGGCTACTCAAAAGGTCAGACAGACAAATACGGCCAAACCGGCTGGCGTAGACAAATGAAAGTAGAACCAAGTAATAACACAAAAGTCTTGACTGAACATGTACTGCGTCTTTTTGAAGAGAATTACGCACCAGGGGTCGACGTACGAAATTTAGGAGTATCCTATGGCCGTCTTGTATGGAACAAAAATTTACAGCTGGATTTATTTTCTGTTCCGGAGGAGCAAATTCATGAAACGGATATGTATTTTCTTATTGATAAAATACGTCAGAAATTTGGGTTTAAAGCACTGATACATGCTTCTTCACTGATGGAAGGCGCCACAGCAATTTCACGAGCAAGCCTTGTTGGTGGCCATGCAGGTGGAACTGTTGGCTTAGGTACAACCAAATGAAGCAAAATAGAAAAGAATTTTCTTCTTATTTTTTTCGCTCAATCAAACAAAATAAGCCATTATATTTATTACTTATGTCTTCAGAAACCAATCCTTTTCCTAGACCAGTTATAGGAACTTTTCGAGGATATGCGGAAGAAAACAAAATAATAATTGGTGAAGATTCCTATAGTATAGAAGAAATTGACTTCGTGTGTATGTATCGTCATTCTAGTAGAATAAAACAAGAAGAAAGAGTAAATTCAAACCCTTTTCAAGGTTTGGTCTCCCTTACTTTGTCAAAAAAAGAGCAGAAAAAGTTAGATGAGTATTTTAGCGATTGGGGGTTTCGTAATGAAGGCATATGATTATAATGGTACCATTATTCCTCTAGGAGACAGCGTCCGCCAAGTGGCTTATGTAGAATGCAGCTGTGGCTGTCTAGCAAGCAGAGTTACGAGTGACTCAAACAAGTATAAATGTTCCTGGTGTAAACGAGTTTACACGCTTAGAAAAGATCATAGAACAGCTAGATAAATTGTTGAATGTTTTATTATTGAATTGGCAGAATTTCAATCTATGATATAATTAATACGGCAGCTCGCCTCGATTGGAGGTGTGTTATTTGTGAAAGATTTAATGTCGTTGGTTATCGCACCGATCTTTGTAGGATTGGTTCTGGAAATGATTTCTCGTGTGTTGGACGAGGAAGACGATAACCGAAAGTAAGCTGCTATCAACACACACGCTAGGAGTCGCAACTAGTGTAAAAAAAAGCAATCCTATTCGCCGTAGGATTGCTTTTTGTGTTATTTGTACGATTTAATGTCGTTTCGCACCT
>NZ_KV805527.1:0-22456 GCF_001811595.1 Enterococcus sp. HMSC078F03
CAATTTATTTACACAAAATTATTGACGCTCCCTATTATGGATGTGTTAGAGGCATTAAAGTATTTTAGAAAAAAGAAAAAAATTGCTCAGAAAGATGTTTTACCAAAAAAAGGGAAACAAACCTATCGAAGAATCGAAATTGGTGAAGCCAAGCTAAGTTACGAGGATTTAATGACAGCATTACAGTCACTGGGGATTACCTTTAATGAATTTTTTCATATGGTCTCTGAAACAAGAAGTAGGGCTTCATCTAAAATTATGCATCAAATTGAATGTTGTCAAATGGGAGTGAACAATACAAGTGAAAAAAAGAACCTGATTCATTACTTTTATCAATTAGAGCGCAATCCCCACAAAAACGCAGTGGAGATGTCTATTTATACAGATATTAAGCTAACTTTCAGTAATGATTGGGAGGAAATTCCAGAATTTGACGAACCTGATCGAATGGCAATTCTCGCACTTATCTCTAGCAAAAGCTACTATACATATTACGATTATCAAATGGTGACTAATACAGGAGCGTTATTTTCTGAAAACGAAGTCCTTCAGATTCTTGAGCAGATGTTTCCTGTCAAAGATGCTGAATTACGTGATACCCAAACATTAAATGTCGCCTATGGTTTTTATCTAAATATCATTACAGCGCAACTTTATAAGAAAAATTATGCGAAAGCCCGGGAGTATTTAGCGCTAATGAGTGTTACCACGATTCCTGCTGAAATTTACTATATTCATTTTAACTTACGTTACTTAAAAAACCTTACGTATTATCTGTACACTGGCAAAATGAGATTCTATAAAGAAGTGATCGCCGTTATCGATATGATTGAAAGTTTTGGCGATGTACGTTTGGCGGAAGGCATGAAAAAAGAAATGCTTCAGCTGACGGCTGGGCGGACATTTAATTTAGATTATGGACAATTTCCTGTGAATATTGTCACTGAAAAATAAAAAACACCCCCGCAAGGTCAAACTTGCGGGGGGTGCTGATGTTAAACAATAATGTTATCTCTAATCATATCTAAATCTTTAATCAAAATTTTGCGGTTACGTAGTTCGATTGCCCCTAACTCTTTTAGTTGCTGCATCATCCGGTTAACGCTACTAGCAGAAGTTATCCCACAAAAATGCGCAATTTCTTCATTGGTCACCACGAAATCAATTAAAATACCTTCCTCTGTTTCTACGCCAAATGAATCGTACATTTCATAGATTTGTGTACAAACGGCCCCAAATTTGCCATTCATTAACATTTGCTGCATCTTTTTCATGGAATGCATTAAACGGTCTCGATAGTATTCTTTGACATACATTTGCAAGTCTTTACTATTATTGATATCCCGCCAAAATTGAACACGGTCGATTTGATAAAGTTCTGCTTGTGGAGATTCGATGCGAATATTAAAAGGTGCATCAATAAATTCTGAATATTCATCACGTAGCAATGAAACAATTTCCAAATTGTTGATATAACGTAAATTAAATTCACGACCGTCTTTGGAAATAACGCTAGTTTTGATGATGCCACTTTTTAAAATATAGGCATAACGATCTTGCAGTCCTTCATAAGTTAAATAATTTTTCTTCTTTTTTACAACGACTCGAAAAGAATGTTCATCTAAGTAGTCTTGTAAAACATTTCTCATTGGCGGTAACTCCTCAATTATCTCTAAATATTTTTGTTTTTGCCTGTTGGGCTTCCTTCTTATTTAAGCGAATTGGACATCATATGTCAATAACAAATGTTGATAAAAAAGGTCAATTAAACGCTATTTTGAAAAATAAAATCAGCTTTTAGATAATTTTGCCAAAAATTTCGCTTAATGAGTATTAAAAATATTTTTTTTATTTTATGTGCTCAAATATTTTTCAAAAAGAAAAAATTGTATTAAGGTAATAGTAGAAAGGGAGGAGATTTCATGACAGAACCAAACTTAAAAGATCCAAGAAAGTTATTTTATAGTGATGGATTTCCGCAACAAGATCAAGAAACTCCCGCATTACAGGACAAAATGGTTCCTAAACCAGATTGTGGGGAAGACAGCTATGTCGGAAATCACAAATTAGAAAATCGTCGGGTATTAATTACAGGCGGTGATTCTGGGATTGGACGAGCGGCGGCGATTGCTTTTGCTCGCGAAGGTGCAGATATTGCCTTACATTTTTTCCCAGGTGAAGAAAAAGACGCCGAAGAAGTGGCGCACTATATACGAGAAGCTGGCCGAAAAGTCTTTCTTTTGCCAGCAGATTTAAGAGATAAACAGGCACCTGAAGAATTGGTTGCACAAGCTCGTGAAGCATTAGGCGGCTTGGATGCCCTTGTTTTAAATGCTGCCCAACAGATTTCCTGTGCCGCTATTGAAGAATTACCAATGGAACAAGTGATAGACACTTTCCATGTCAATATTATTGCGATGTTTGGCATTGTCAAAGCAGCAGTGCCTCACTTGCCTGCCGGAAGTAGTATTGTGACAACGACTTCCGTCCAAGCCTTTAATCCAAGTGAGCATTTGTTGGATTATGCAGCAACGAAGGCATCAATTGCCAACTTTACCGTTGGTTTAGCAAAACAACTGGCACCAAAAGGCATTCGGGTAAATGGCGTGGCTCCAGGACCAATCTGGACACCGTTACAGTTAGATCATGGACAACCAATTGAAGAGTTGCCAGAATTTGGGCAACATTCTTTACTGGAACGTGCGGGTCAGCCTGCTGAATTAGCCCCTGTTTATGTTTTCTTGGCGTCCAATGATGCAAGTTATGTTACGGCTCAAGTTTATGGCGTAACTGGTGGAGAAGCAATTAATCTTTAGGAGGGATGTTCCGTGAATAAAGTTGTTAAAATACTTTTGCTTCTAGGTTCACTGATTTTAATGGCATTATTTGGCGCGGTGGCCATTACCACTTGGTCAGCCGATACAGCTTGGCAACCACCAGATAATGTCCAATGGTTCTTGCAAGACAACGAGTACGCACGTCAAGCAATCTTTTGGGTAGCGCTGGTTTTACTAGGAATTATGCTCTTTCTATTTTTATTCATTCTTTTATTCCCAAGAAGAAAAGGCACGTTTGAATTAAAAGAAGAGCAAGGAAAGTTAGTGTTACACCGTAAAGCCATCGAAGGATTTGTACGCTCTAGCTTGCAAGACAGTGACTTTCTGGAAGCACCAACCATTCGTGTAAAGGCGACAAAACGGCGCATTAAGGTCAATGTCAAAGGCACACTGAAACGAACGGCGGATTTAATTGGACAAACAGAAGCTTGGTCAAAAACAATGGAAGAACGGCTTGCTCGTTTGGTGGGAACTGGTCACAAGATTACGATTGATGTTCATTTTGAAGATATTCAATCAATGAAACGACCACAACAACAGCAAACACAAGCACGTGTGGAGTAGGAGGGATGTACAATGGTTGAATGGATAAAACAATATGCCGTTCCGTTAATTGGTGGCCTAGTCGGTTTGGTTTTTGCAATCTTGTTTCTGTCAATCGGCTTCTTTAAAACATTGTTAGTGGTACTCCTGACAGGACTAGGTATTTGGCTAGGTTTGTATTTGGAACAGACAGGCATTGTCAAAAATTATTTTCATCATAAATAGGAGGTTTTGGCTATGGAAAATGCAAATGTATCGATTGTTAAAGGTGAGTTGACGTTTGAGGATAAAGTAATCCAAAAAATTATTGGCATTGCTTTGGAAGAAGTCGACGGTTTGTTAACTGTGGACGGTGGTTTTTTCTCGAATTTACGAGATAAAATGATTAACAGTGAAGATGTTACAACAGGCATTCACACCGAGGTCGGCAAAAAACAAGTCGCAGTGGATATGGACATTGTAGCCGAATATGGGAAAGATATCGAGACCATTTATGATCAAATGAAAGAGGTTATTACTCGTGAAGTCCAACAAATGACTCACTTGGAAGTAATCGAAGTCAATGTCAACGTAGTAGATATCAAAACACAAGCAGAGTACCAAGAAGAAAGTGAAACAGTCCAAGATAAACTTGGCAACGCCGCTGAAGCGACAGGTAGTTTTATGTCAAAACAAACCAACAAAGCCAAACATGCGGTAACTAAAGGCAAGACAAAAGTCAAAGAAAACACGGCACCTCGTGTTCAATAATGGGTTATTATTTTATTAAAAATAAAGCAATAATAGAAGAAACTAGGAGGAATGAACCATGAGTAACGAAAAATTCAATAATGTACCAAAACCAGCAGGAAACGGACCACACACACCAGAAAATCATGCAATCAAAGGTGAATTAACATTTGAAGATAAAGTCGTTCAAAAAATTATTGGTTTAGCCTTAGAAAATGTTGATGGTCTATTGACAGTCGATGGCGGCTTTTTCTCAAATATTGCTGAAAAATTAGTAAACACAGATAACGTCACAGCGGGTATTGATACCGAAGTTGGTAAAAAACAAGTCGCTGTTGATATGGATATCGTGGTAGAATACGGCAAAGATATTCAAGACATTTACGAAAAAATGAAAGAATTAATCAGCCGTGAAGTGAAAAAAATGACTCACTTAGATGTGATTGAAGTGAATGTTAACGTAGTCGATATCAAATCAAAAGAAGAATACGAAGAAGATAGCGAAACGGTTCAAGATAAAGTCACAGGCGCTGCCAAAAGTACCGGTGAATTTGCTTCTGAACAAACAGAAAAAGCAAAAAAAGCTGTGAATAAAGGAACAGAACAAGTCAAAGAAAATATGGAACCACGTGTAGAATAAACGGTTAAAGGGAGGAAACAATCATGGGCTTTATTTGGGCATTAATTGTCGGCGGGGTCATTGGGGCAATCGCTGGAGCAATTACTAAAAAAGGATCATCGATGGGCATTATTGCCAATATCATTGCAGGGTTAGTTGGTTCAACAATTGGTCAAGCCATTTTAGGCACATGGGGACCAAGCTTAGCTGGGATGGCTATTGTGCCATCGATTATCGGGGCAGTGATTTTAGTTGCCATCGTTTCATGGATTTTAGGACGAAAATAGAGAAAGTTTAAAAAAATAGGGCATAAGTCGTTTCGACTTATGCCCTATTTTTCTTTTTCTATGTATGAGGAAGTATCATATGAAAAGTAAATTTTGAGCAATTAGCCAAGAGCTTATTTTAATTAAAATCATTAGTCATTTTGGCTTTTCAACAAAAATCAACAACATTTGTTGAAGTTATTTGTAGATAACGTTTATCATTCACAAATTTACATTTTTTTGTAACGGATATCTCGTATAGTAATAACTGCAAATGAATTTCAGAAAATTTTTTGATAAGTCATCAAAGTGAGGGGATAGCGGTCTTTTATTGAAAAATAGCAACACAAAATAAACAGAACAAAAGAGAGAGGAATTCAAAGAATTATGACAGAACAAACACCAACAAAGCTTTTGAATAAAGGCTTTATCAGCATTACAGTGATTAATTTCATTGTCTATCTTGTTTATTATTTGTTAATGGTTATTATTGCGGTGATTGCGCAAGATAGCTTACACGCTACTTTAGGTCAAGCGGGTTTGGCCTCAGGAATTTACATCATCGGGACATTGCTTGCACGACTTTTCATGGGAAAACTCCTTGAACTGATTGGGCGCAAACAAGTCTTACGTTATGGGGCTTTGTTTTATCTTTTAACGACTGTTGCGTATATGTATATGCCAAGCATGGGTATTCTTTATTTGGTCCGTTTTTTAAATGGGTTTGGTTACGGAACCGTTTCGACAGCGACCAACGCAATTGTTACCGCCTATATCCCTAAAAATAAAAAAGGGGAAGGGATCAATTATTATGGGTTGAGTACTAGTTTAGCAGCCGGCATTGGGCCATTTATTGGGATGTTATTGTTAAATGTTTCCAACTTCCATGTCATTATTAACTTTTCAATTATTTTAATTTTGTTAACAACCATTGCTTGCTTCATTTTCCCAGTGAAAAATATTGAGTTAACACCTGAACATCGTGAAGCTTTATCTAAATGGAACTTTGATAGTTTTGTTGAAAAGAAAGTTTTATTTATTACATTTATCGCCTTTTTAATGGGTCTTGCTTATTCAAGTGTCTTATCTTTCTTATCTTCTTATGTCAAAGTAATCGATTTAGTTGACGTCAGCACTTTCTTCTTTATCGTCTATGCGGTCGTGATTACCCTAACACGTCCTTCAACAGGTCGGATTTTCGATGTCAAAGGTGAACGCTACGTCATGTATCCGAGCTACATTTTCTTAACACTAGGCTTATTCTTATTAAGTATGACTACGTCTGGTTGGATGTTATTAGTCTCAGGTGGGTTAATTGGCTTAGGTTATGGTACCTTCATGTCAAATGGCCAAGCGGTTTGTCTTCAAGAAAGCCCAAGTCCTCACCGTATCGGGATTGCTTTATCGACTTATTTCATCGGTTTAGACCTTGGATTAGGGGTTGGTCCGTACGCTTTAGGTGAGTTACGTAACTTTATGTCATTCCAACAAATGTACTTCTTAGCAGGTTGTATCCCAATCGTTTGTACCATTTTATATATGGTCTTCCACAAAGCTAAAAATGATGCCAAAGATTTGTCTCTTGAAACGATTGAAGAGATTGAACACGGCTCAGAACTATAAATGGACAAGGAGTGATTTCAATGCCTAACGATGAACGGATTTTAAACGTTTTACAACAAACACTAACGGAAATTCAACGCATGAACACGCGTTTAGCTAAAATTGAAACAGAGTTAGCCGATGTCGATCAACATCACGCGACTTTGGATCATTACTTGCAAGAGCTAGAATTGGTGACAGAAAATAACAACGTCATGTAAAATGAGTAGTTAGTAAATGAACGTTCCACGCTTCGTTATCACTGGAGTGGAACATTGAAAATTTTCGAAAAAACGCCAAAAGGTAGCAGTTTTTCTGCTACCTTTTGACGTTTTTTGTAATTTAAAGTAAATAAGCAAGAAACATAAGCTATGTTAACTTATGTCCCTTGCTTATTTTTAACACTTAAAATGTTTCACGTGAAAACTTTTAAAAGTGGCGTGGACTTTGTTTGGTGACAATTTGTGTATTTAAGTTTTCTAAGCTCTGCGCTAGTTCACCAATGCTAGCGGAAAAATCAACATAATAAGTAGGAATCGTTGATTTGACACTAATTTCTGAAAAGATATTTGTAATAATTACATCGAAAGGCTTTTCTGGTGAAGCGACAAAAATTAATTTTTTATCCACGGCTTTACTTAGCTTTTCGTAAAGGGTATCTAAAATTAAGTTACTTTGGTTGGTCCGTACTAAGACACGAATCGGTGGTAAAGATTTCGTTTTCAGTGTACAAAAAAGAATAAACAAGCAGTCAACTAACAATTTTTCATTGCCCATCAATGTTGGAAGCATTTCAATTGTAAGTCGCTTCACATCTTTGTAGAGACTCGGATTTTTTTGAAGTGCTTCTTTTAAAAAGCTTTCTTGCACAAATGGATTGGCAATCGTGACAAAGGTTTTAAAAAAGACACTTAAATTTTGGATAGAAGTATACAGATAAAGATACTCGTGAAATGTCAATTTAATTTGATAAAAAGACGTCAGTTGATAAATGATCTCTTTAATGGGCGAGCCTAATAGTTGGACCATATGCATCCGTGCTGCTGGAATTTCCAAGATATCTTGTGTGGCGTAGCTGACACTAATCGTCAATAAGAAAAAGGCAAAAAGGCCTTCTTTTTGGATAAATTTTGTTGGAACTTGGTGTAAGGCTTCTTCTTTAAAAAATAATTCAAATTCATTCAGATTAACAAAGGGATTAACAATCGCTTCTTCCTCTACGAAAGTTTCTTTGATAAAAAAGCCCTCTTTCCAACGCGCTAAAATCACCGCAGAAAAAATCAAGTCTTTTGTAAAATCTTGTGTTGTATTGAAAGAAACAGAATGTTTTAAACGTCGAAAGAGACTATGGACTTCTTTTTTTGTGATTGTATGCAATGGCCAATCCTCTTCAGAGTAATTGTTCCAAAAAAGCATCATAAAGAAAATCCGAATATCTTTTTCTTTGCCCACCAACACGTTGGTACGTTTTAAATTGATTTCAATCTGATATTTTTGGAGCCATTGGTTTAGTTGACCAATTTTTCGTGTAAAGGTTGACGAAGAAATTTCTAAAACTTTTTCAAAATGTTTGCTATCAATTGCATTATGGTTAAAGGCATAGGTCAGCACTTGATACGCGAAACTTTTTTTGACAAAGTAGGGCATCAAAAACGACAGTTGGAAATAGGGTGCAAACCAAAATGTGATTTCTTTGGCAGTTGCTGATAAAGAAAATAAGTTCTCCCAGCCGTTTTCTTCAATTTCTGTTTGGAGCAAAGCCACGGACTGTAGAATGGTAGTTTGTTGCATTTTTAATTGGGTGGCTAAAGTAGAAATCGCCAATGTTTGTTCTTCTGCTTCACGACGTTCGAGTAACTCTTCTAAAAGAGCAAAACTTTTACGATAAGGTACATCAAGTAACTCTGTTAACATCCAATTCCCTCCAAACTATTTTCCCCACGTAATTTGGCAAAATAAATTTTGCGGACGACTTGTTTTAAGTTATGGTATTCGTCTAAATAAGGAACAGGATGCCAATAAAAGGTTTTACTGGCATGGAAAAGTGGATTGTTTTTGTCGGTAATGACTAAGTCAGGCACTTCTTGAATATGATTGACGAATTTCAAAGGAACATCACAATAATTATTGATTTCCTTTGCTAACCAATTTTCTTGTATTTGATTAATAGATGAATGAAGCAAAATTTTAACCGGAATTTGTTTGTTTAATAAAACACTCCGAATAATTAAAAAAATGGTTTCTTTAAATAACGCATCTAGTGGGTGCTCTTTGTCAAAAGGCAAACGCTTTAAGAAATAGTTAGTTGTTCGTGAAACGTTTGGGTATTGCTTTTCATACAAAGAGACATTAGCAATTTCGTAACTCAACTCCTCTTCCACAGGAAAATGGATGAGACGCTCACTGGCATTGGATAAATTAACCAACAAAAAGACAACTTCTATTGCGCTTAAATCCAACTGTAATTGCGTACATTTTTCAAAAATCCAAGTGACGTGGGGACTGTTATCCATTCCCATGATTGCTAAGTTAGCAAAGTTAATGGTTTCCATTTGTTCAAGCGAGTACATCGTTAATGTACTGAAAAAATCATAATAGAAACGAATTTCAGCCCGCCAAGTGTCGGGTTCTTGTTGTTCATTAATAAAACAATCATTCACTAATAATTGAAATTCTGAATAAGGAATGGCTAAATTGATTGCCGCAATTTCAGGATAATCGCTGATTGTAAAATCAGATTGATAACGGAGTAAACCTATGGACATAATTAATTTTAATTTGCGTAAATCGGTATATGTAAAGTAAGGATAACGGTTTTTGATAATTTCAATAAAATTCTGTAATTGCGTTTGATTGGTTTTAGATAAAAAAGGAACGAGAGACGTTCCTGAAATGAAAAATAGAGAGTAAAAGAAACTGCGAAAATCTTTTTCAGCACCACAAATTTTTTCTCGCCTTTTTAAGTTTAAATAACAATTAAATCTAGCTAGATAATTGTTTAAACGGTCACTAACTTGTTTAAAAATAGAAAAGTTAATGAAATGCTCTTCACAAAAATCTTTGGCTGAAGTGTAACGTTTTAAAAGTAAATCTAAGGCTAACATATAGGTTAACGACCCGCGGACCACGGCTTCTTTCATTAACTCAATCGGGATATTTTCATCGGCGACTAATTCTATGGACTGTTGATTATTAATAATGCGAATATGTACATTTTCATGTGTATTGACTCGAGAAATTAATAAAGTTAATTGATTCAATAAATTATTGATATTGTAATGGGAAAATTCATATTTTCGCCGGAGTACTTGCATGGGGACTTTTTCTTTACTGTCATACAAGTATTCAATTAGGGAAAGCAACTGAATTTCCTGCTTGGTTAATAAGTTATGCATAATAACCACCTTTCTAATTGGTTACGATTGTTTGATTTTTCAGATAATACAGATAGAACATTCTTTTCTAAGTAACATTCGATAATTGTTAGTGAAAGAACTAGTTGTTCTTATGCTACTGTATCTATTCTTAAAAATCAAGAAGAACTGAATGTGTCAAATAAAAGAAAAAGCGGACAAAAAATGATAGAGAAACAAATTATTAAGAAAAACAAATGGTTTATATAAAACGTTTAAATAACAAAAATGACAATTTAAGTCTGTTGTTTTTTTAGCTTAAATAGCTTATACAAATAGGCTTTTTTGTCTAAGCAGTTCTTGTGAAAAAGTTTAAAAAAAACGGTATAGTGGAAGAAGGACTAGTACAAATAAGAAAGGATTAAGGGAGTTTTTTTATAAAGGTGAAAAGGGTTTTTAGCATTTCATCAACTTTTTCTATTTGGAGGAGAAGTTGTTGATAATTTTTGCTGAAAAATCTCGTTATACTCTTCTTATTCTTATAGAAGAGTCTATAGGAATAAGCAAAAAATGAATCCGCATTCGAAGTAAGACTGCGTTTTGAGGAGATAAAAAGAAAAGGCGTGTTGGCTGTCTGTTTTAGCAAGGAAGAAAGACAACAGAAGAGCACTCACTTATTTGGCTTAAAATAAAAAATTGGTACGAAGTGAACGTTCTCTTCTATGTGTCGTTAGTAGAGGAAGGATGAAAGAAATGAGAAAGAATGGTCCAATGGTAAACCGTTGGCTCTATGGGTTGATGTGTTTGTTACTTGTTTTAAATTACGGCACACCACTCATGGCTTTGGCGGAAGATGTTAACAGCGATGGCCAGCTAACGTTAGGAGAAGTGACGCAAACCAGTCAGCAAGAAATGACCTTAGCGCTTCAAGGAAAAGCACAACCAGCAACACAAGAGGTTGTAGTGCATTACAGTGCCAATGTGTCAATCAAAGCTGCACATTGGGCAGCGCCCAATAATACGCGCAAGATTCAAGTGGATGACCAGAAGAAACAGATTCAAATTGAATTGAATCAGCAAGCGTTAGCAGATACGTTAGTCTTAACGTTGAACCTCACAGCTACAGAAGATGTGACGTTTTCTTATGGACAACAACAACGAGCGTTGACGTTAAATACTGGTACTGATCCGACAGAATCAACGACAATCACGAGTTCTACAGTCACAACAGCGAATGAAGGTTCAACAGAAGAAGCATCTGCAAACTCCTCTGTTCCTCGTTCGTCCGAAGAAACTGTCGCCAGCACGACAAAAGCGACAGAAAGTAAAACAACTGAATCGACAACTGTCAAACCACGTGTAGCAGGACCAACAGATATCAATGACTATTTTACAGGTGATGAAACAACGATTATCGATAATTTTGAGGATCCGATTTATTTAAATCCTGATGGCACACCAGCAACACCACCGTACAAAGAAGATGTGACCATCCATTGGAACTTTAACTGGTCGATTCCAGAAGATGTGCGGGAACAAATGAAAGCAGGCGATTACTTCGAGTTTCAATTACCTGGCAATTTGAAACCTAATAAACCAGGTTCAGGTGATTTAGTTGATACGGAAGGCAATGTCTATGGAACCTACACAATTAGTGAAGATGGTACGGTTCGTTTTACCTTTAATGAGCGCATCACGTCTGAAAGTGCCATTCACGGGGACTTTTCTTTAGATACTCATTTGAATGATTCAGATGGTCGAGGCCCAGGAGACTGGGTGATTGATATTCCTACGCAAGAAGATTTGCCGCCTGTAGTGATTCCGATTGTCCCGGATACCGAACAACAAATTGATAAACAAGGCCATTTTGATCGAACGCCCAATCCTAGTGCGATTACTTGGACGGTAGATATCAATCAAGCGATGAAAGATCAAACAAATCCAACTGTGACGGAAACGTGGCCAACAGGGAATACCTTTAAGTCAGTGAAAGTCTATGAGTTAGTGATGAATCTTGATGGAACAATTAAAGAAGTGGGTCGCGAACTTAGTCCAGATGAATATACCGTTGATAAAAATGGCAATGTGAGAATTAAAGGTGACACGAATAAAGCGTATCGTCTTGAGTACCAAACGACGATTGACGAGGCGGTTATTCCAGATGGCGGGGGTGATGTGCCTTTTAAAAATCAGGCGACGTTAACAAGTGATAATAATCCAAATGGGTTAGATGCTGAAGCAACCGTTACCGCCACATATGGCAAAATGCTAGACAAGCGCAATATAGATTACGATGAAACCAATCAAGAATTCACTTGGGAAATTAACTACAACTATGGCGAACAAACCATTCCAAAAGACCAAGCAGTCATTACAGACACAATGGGGGATAATTTAACGTTTGAACCAGATTCTTTACATTTATATTCAGTGACGTTTGATGACAAAGGAAATGAAGTCGTTGGAGCAGAACTTGTGGAAGGAAAAGATTACAAAGTGGTAATTAACGATGATGGCTCCTTTGTGATTGACTTTTTGCATGATGTGACTGGCGCAGTCAAGATTGATTATAAAACCAAAGTTGATGGAATTGTCGAAGGCGATGTTGCCGTGAATAATCGTGTGGATGTCGGCACTGGTCAGCATTCAGAAGGTGATGGCACAGCCAATCAACAAAATATTATTAAAAACACTGGTGCAGTGGATTATCAAAATTCAACGATTGGTTGGACGTTAGCTGTGAATCAAAATAATTATTTGATGGAAAATGCCGTGATTACGGACACATACGAACCAGTTCCTGGCTTAACCATGGTACCCAATTCGTTGGTTGTTAAAGATACAACTACTGGTGCTCAGTTGACGTTAGGTAAAGATTACATGGTAGAAATAACTCGTAATGCAGAAGGTGAAACAGGCTTTAAGTTAAGTTTCATGGGGGCGTATGCCAAAACAAGTGATGCCTTTTACGTAACCTACAATACCTTTTTCGATGTTACCGAGTTAGATGCTAACAACCCTGCATTGGACCATTACCGAAATACCGCTGCCATTGATTGGATGGATGAAGCAGGAAACAATCATCACTCAGAGGATAATAAACCGTTTAAACCTTTACCTGCTTTTGATTTAAATGCGCAAAAAAGTGGTGTTTACAATGCCGTCACTAAAGAAATCACTTGGACGATTGCGGTGAATTTAAGTAATAACCGTTTAGTTGACGCCTTTTTGACGGATCCAATTTTAGCCAATCAAACCTATTTGGCTGGGAGCTTGAAAGTCTATGAAGGCAATACAAAGCCAGATGGTTCGGTTGAAAAAGTGAAACCAACGCAACCGTTGACGGATATCAAAATGGAAGAACCAAGCGAGAAAAACAAAAATACTTGGCGTGTTGACTTTCCTAATGATAGTCGTACGTATGTGATTGAATTTAAGACGTCTGTTGATGAAAAAGTTATCGAAGGTTCGGCTAGCTATGACAATACCGCATCTTATACAAACCAAGGTTCTTCACGTGATGTGACAGGAAAAGTTTCTATTCAACATGGTGGCGAATCAGTGAAAAAAGGTGGCGAATACCACAAAGATGATCCAGATCATGTGTACTGGCATGTAATGATCAATGGCGCCCAATCGGTTTTAGACGATGTGGTTATCACTGATACACCCTCACCAAACCAAGTGTTAGATCCCGAGTCATTGGTGATTTACGGTACCAACGTAACAGAAGACGGAACGATTACGCCAGATAAATCTGTTATTTTAGAAGAAGGAAAAGATTACACACTGGAAGTTACCACCGATAATGAAACAGGACAACAAAAAATTGTCGTTAAAATGGCCCATATTGAAGCACCTTATTATATGGAATATCGTAGTTTAGTGACTTCTTCAGCGGCGGGGAGTACAGACACGGTATCCAACCAAGTGTCAATTACTGGAAATGGTTCAGAAGTCGTTCATGGAGATGACAATGGCGATGTGGTCGTTGACATCGATCACAGTGGCGGGCATGCCACAGGGACCAAAGGCAAAATTCAGCTGAAGAAAACAGCCATGGATGGGACGACTATTTTAGCAGGCGCCCATTTCCAAATTTGGGACCAAGCCAAAACACAAGTCCTACGTGAAGGTACAGTAGACGCCACTGGGGTTATCACATTTGGTGGGTTGCCGCAAGGGCAATACATTTTGGTGGAGACGAAAGCACCAGAAGGTTATACAGTTTCGGACGAATTAGCTAAAGGCCGAGTCATTACTATTGATGAAGAAACTTCAGCAGATGGTGCACAACCAACTATTATTAAAAACGATGTCAATAAAGTAATTTTAGAAAAAACAGATGAGAAGGGCAAAAAATTAGTCAATGCACGCTTTAAATTAGAGCATGCCGTAACCACGCCGTTTACTCATTGGGAAGAAGTTCCCCTTGCGCCGGATCGAACCAACGCAAATGGCCAGTTAGAGGTGGATAGTTTAAAACCAGGGCTTTATCAGTTCACAGAAATCGAAGCACCGACAGGGTATCTTTTAGACACTACACCAAAACGATTCATCGTGACACAAAACACGAGCGGACAAATTCGTGATGTTCATGTCAAAATGCTTAATTACCAAGGTTCTGCTGAACTAATTAAAAAAGATCAAGCAGGCAATCCATTAGCAGGTGCTGAATTTTCGGTCCTTGATGCCACAGGACAAGTGGTTCGAGAACACTTAGTTTCGGATGCAGACGGAAAAGTCACAGTGACGGATTTAGCCCCAGGCAAATATCAATTTGTGGAAACCAAAGCGCCAGTAGGGTACCTTTTAAACACTGAACCAAGTACTTTCACGATTGCAGCAAGCGATCGGGGCAAACCAGCAACAGTTATAGCAACGGCTAACTTTGTTAACTATCAAGGTGCAGCTAAATTAATCAAAAAAGATGTGAAGGGACACTTGTTAAGTGGTGCGACATTTAAAGTGCTCGATGCGAAGGGACAAACGATTCAAACAGGCTTGACGACAAATAATCAAGGGGAAATTGTTGCAGAGCACTTAGCCCCAGGTAAATATCGCTTTGTAGAAACCAAAGCGCCAACAGGCTATTTGTTAAATACCACGCCAGTCCCATTTGAAATTGCTGAGAAAAATGCTGGTGAACCAGCGGTCGTGGTTGCTAGTGACAACTTTGTGAACTACAAAGGGGCTTTCCAAATCGTGAAAACGAATAGCGCAGACCAACCATTAGCAGGCGCTGTTTTTGAATTATATGATCACAATAAACAATCATTAGGGATTACAGCAACGAGTGGCAAAGATGGCAAAATTATCTTTAGAGACTTGGCGCCAGGTACCTATTATTACAAAGAAATCAAAGCACCAAAATTACCAGATGGCTCAGAGTATATTATTTATCCTGAATTAGTAAAAGTAGAAATTCGTGGTGATTTCAAAGGTGATCCGGAGATCTTCCAATTAGGGGCCTTCGCCAATTTCAAAGGACGTGCTGTCTTTAAGAAAATCGATGCCAATGCGAACCCACTTCCAGGAACGATTTTTAAATTGTATCGAATCGAAAATGGGGAAAAAATCTTTGAAAGAGAAGTAACTGCTGAAAAAGATGGTTCATTGGCTATGGACGATTTAGGCGCTGGTAGCTATGAATTAGATGAAATAGATGCAACGGATGGCTATATCGTCAATAAACAACCCATTTATTTTGTAGTGAAGAAGAATTCAAATGATAAACAACCACTAGATGAGTTAGAGTTTGTAAATTATCAAGCGGAAGTAACGGGACGTAAAGTCAACGAGCAAGGTCAAACCTTAGCGGGTGCAGTTTTTGCAATTTACAATGCCGATGAGCAGAATCAGGCCCAAGGTTCACCAATCACATTCTTGAATCGTGCAGGAGAAAAAGTTTCTGAAATAACAACGGATAAGACTGGCGAAATTTACGCTAAAGGGCTGAATGAAGGGCATTACGTTTTAGTGGAAACGAAAGCACCAACAGGCTATCTGTTAGACACAACGCCACATCCATTTGATGTAACCGCCCAATTAGGAAAAGAGCAGCCAATTGCTTTAGGCGATCTTATCAATTATCAAGGAACTGCTCAATTAACCAAAGAAAACGAAACAGGTGAAGCATTGGCTGGTGCGGTGTTTAAGGTCATTGATGAAGCAGGGCAAACCGTGGCTGGACAAACCAATCTGATGTCCGACAAGCAAGGCAAAGTCATTGCGAAAAATTTAGCACCGGGAACGTATCGTTTTGTGGAGACACAAGCGCCAACTGGCTATCTTCTTAATGAAACGCCAAGCGCAAGCTTTACGATTGCGAAAGACAACCAAGGCAAACCAGCCACTGTGGTACTTAAAGCACCTTTTGTTAATTACCAAGGTGCTGCCAAGCTGGTGAAAATTGATCAGCAAAAGAATGCCTTAGCAGGCGCTGAATTTAAAGTGACGGATGCAGAGACAGGGAAAACTGTCGCTCGTTCATTACGTTCTGACAACCAAGGGTTAGTTCAAGTGAACCACTTACAACCAGGAAAATATACCTTTGTGGAAACAAAAGCACCGGATGGTTACCAACTGTCTAAGCAAGCTGTCGCATTTACTATTGCAGCAACAGCGAAAGACAAACCTGAACTTGTGAATGCGGGCACGTTTGTTAACGAGAAACAACCTGTATCCAAAAAAACAAAACCAAATCAGCCAACAACGAAACAAGTAGCTAGAGAGACAGGTTGGCTTGGTTTACCAAAAACCAACACACAAGTCAATTACTTCTTTGTCTTGATTGGCCTCCTATTGGTCGGTTTAGCAAGTTGGCTCTTTTATAAAAAGAGTAAGAAATAAGCTAAAGCCATAAAAAAACAGAGAGTGGGTCATCCGTCGAAAGGACGGATGGCCTATTTTTTTCCATCTTAAGCTAATCAACTGAACAAAAGTAGCTCCTTCTTATTGACATTCTCATGTAAGCCTTCATCGCAGTTTAGCCTTTGAACAGAACTTACTGAGTTCTTGGAACAAACCGCTTGTGCCTCAGCCTTTATTTTTCGATGCTATCTTTAGGTATTTTGGCTAAAATATTGTACACTTTACATGTGCAAGAAATTTAGTTAGAGATATGAGGATAGAATGATGAAAAAGATGATGGTTTTATACAACGAAACTTCAGGAAGTAGTGAAAGTAAAGAGATTGCAGAACGCTTTAAAAAAGCTGCAGAAGCGAAAGGGGAAGCGGTTATTTTGCAACCTTCCAATCCAGACATTGATCCTGAAGAAATGCGGAAAAATGCCAAAGAAAATCAAGTGGGTGTCTTGGTCGTCATTGGTGGTGACGGGACCATTCATCATGCCGTTCAAAATTTTAAAGACACCATTCGTGACTATCAAATAGGGATTATTCCAGGCGGAACAGTCAATAATTTTGCGCGTGTGTTAAGTATTCCTTTGAAAGAAGAAGATGCCTTTGAAACCATTTTGGCAGGTAAGACAACACCAGTTGACTTTGGGATGGTAAATCAAGATGTAATGATTTCAACCTTAACGATTGGCTTATTAGCGGACACAGCAGCGAATGTGACCCAACAGGAGAAACAAAAATATGGTCCGTTAGCCTTTACAAAGCAATTTTTCCGCTTATTAGTGAAAAAGAAAAAGTACAAACTAAAAATTGATGGCGATGAAAGACGTTGGCATGGCAAAGCCCAATTATTAACGATGACCATGACAAATTCTGCTGGTGGCTTTACCAATTTCGATGCCAATGCCACGCCAGATGACGGCGAAGTGCACATTATCATTTTGCCTAAGTTAGTTTTTTACAAGTTTGTCTATTACTTACCTAAAATTATCAGAGGACAATTAAATGAAATTCCTGGTGTCGTGTATTTCTCTGGGAGTCAATTTAAAATTAGGGGCGAAAAAGACAAGAAAGTCCAAACACGAACAGATGGCGATCCTACCGATGATTTACCGATTAAAGTAACGGTGGAAGCTGGGGGACTCAACGTGTTTGTTCCTGAAACGTCCACATCTACGAAAGAATAAAAGAAACAACTGTTATTTTTTCGTGGAATAGATTTCTCATTTTGTGTACAATAGAACAGAAGAGAGGCAGTTGAGTGAACAGTGAAATGGGATGAATATGTTGATATATTCGATACAGATGTCGTTTCTAAAATTATTATTTTAAGAAACTTGCCAATTAATGAAGGTTGGATTGACATCAATGAGTTAGCAGAAGAATTACAATTAAACAAAAAATCAGTCAAAAAATACGTAGAGCTTCTAAAAGATGACATTACGTATTATGCCGTAGATAATGATGTTTCTTTGGCTTTTGAAAAGGGGCATGGCTATCGCTTGAACTTGGCGTCTACCCAAGCCTTCCAGAAACTTTATACAGCAATTTTTCAAGATAGTTTAACTTATCAAGTAATGGAAGATTTATTCTGGGGGCGATTTAATGGGATTGTGCCAGCGACAACAAAATATCATACCAGTGATGCCACGATTCGGCGCTTGCTCAAAGGGTTTACAGAAATTTTAGCGCCATTGGGGTTAGTGATTAATAAAAGCACCTGGAAAATTGAAGGCAATGAAGCATATTTGCGCCATTTTGCTTACACTATTTTTATGGACTTAATCCGTGATACTTGGCCTTTTGACTATATACAAGAAACGGAAGTCGCACAAACCGTCCAAAAAGTGATGGCTTTTTTCAACGTAGAAGTTGCGGAAACGGTGTTACGCCGAGTTAAGTATATGGTCGCGATCTCAAAAGTCCGGAGTGCGCAAGGTGCTGAATACCGACCTTCAGCCGAGCAAGAAACCTATTTAGAAGGAAATAAACATTACCAAGCCTTTATAGAAGAGATGACAGCTACTACCCTTTTCCTTAATAAAAACGATTTAACTTTTGTGTACTTTTTCTTGTTAGCCAATGACCAATTTTATCAAGACGAAGCCACTGCACAAGCTATTTTAGCGCATTTTGATGAGTCTGAAGCGCCTGTTTATATGTTGACTCATTTAGTCCAACATTTCTTATTAGAAGAAATACAAATGACGCCGCAATTGGAAAAAATTCGTCCGCAAATTTTTTATTATTTGTTTGCTACACATTTATTTGCCGAACTTTACTATGTCCAAAATGTGAAAATGTATAATGTCTTTTGGAATAAAGTCAAAGAAAAATATCCGGTTCTTTTAGAAGAATTAAGCAAAGGCTTAAATCAACTTTACGAACAAACAGGCAATGAATTATTTACAAATAAAGAATTTTTGGCTCTGCGTTATTCTAGTGTTTTGGCGCTTTCCAATGATTTAATTCATCGTGAACAAAAAATTGTTTTAGGGTTAAAATCAGGCTTGCCAGTGCTAGAAGAAGAACGGGTGAAACTCTCGATTGAAAATAATTTTCGTCGATTTTATGCATTGGAAGTTTTACGATACAGTGAAGCAAGCAAAGAAGACTGGCAAAATATTGATTTACTATTAGTGACTTCTTTGACAGATGTGGAAACAGGGCATCCAGAGATCTTTTTACTTTCAAGTGAGTTAACGTTTGAGCAATATAATCGTTTGAACCAAAAAATAGTAAAAATTAACGAAAAAAGAACTAGGTCACTTTAATAAAAAATCAAAAAAATGGGCTTTTTTGATGCATATGTTCGATAAATTGTAAAAAATTTTTTTTGAAAAGTAAAAAAAGACAAAGAGAAAACGTCAATAGATAGGTGATTAACACCTATCTATTGACGTTTTCTTGCTATTTTTTAATAAATCCTGCACAGGTTCCTTTGGAAATCATATCGAAAAGGCACTTTTTTTGTTTTTTTATTGTAAATAGTAGGTTATTAACCCTTGATAGTAAAGGAACTGTTACTTTTTTTAACAGGTGGTTAAAAAATATTGAGGTTTCTCACAAGGATTTTTCTATATAATAGAAGGAGCAAAGAAAGGCGGGATGAGATGAAAAAACGGATGGAACAAATTGAAGAAATTTTAGGTTGTGAAGAAAATAGTGCAGGCGTCCGATTAAAGGAATTGGTTGAAGCTTTAGAATTGGAAGTCACGAATCAAAATTTGTTAAAAGTAACAAGTGTTTTACATATGAATCCAAGATTTAAAAAAATTTATGCATACGAAGACAGTCGTGTCATTACGCTGTATCAACTTTTACAAAATAAGCCGTTGGAAGTAACGGAATGAAAAGAGGGAAACACATGAAGAAAACAATGCTCATTCTTCTATTTGGTTTATTAACAGTGGCTGGTCTACCAATGGTGACCGAAGCGGTTGAGCCAGTTAACGCAACAGATGCAACAATTTTTGGCGCACAAGCAATGGTGCCTAATAGTGCGGAGGATCAAACAGATAAGTTACAGGCATTGCTGAGTCAGACAGCAAAGGAAGGACAGGCATTATTTTTACCACAGGGAAGTTATGCTCTGTCAAAAGATATTGCGATTTCTTCAAATTATCAATTAATTGGCGATACAACAGGAGCCACTATCTTACATAATGCTACAGGTGCCCCGATTCAGCTGACAGATACAACTTATGGAACGAAAACTAATGTACGACTTCAAAATATTGCCTTTGATGGAATTAATGTGACTTTGAAATTAACGAATCAATTAATCCTAGCAAACAATATTTTTTATAATCCATTAAAAGGATTCGTAGTCAATTTAAATGCAGATATTGGCGTTAAAATTTCAGGTAATATTTTCATGCGTGACACAGCACATATGCAGCCAGGGATTGATTTTAACCGAGCGATTTACATTGGTGGCTATTCAACACCAAGTCGCTTCCAGTATATGTCAGATGTAGACATCGTGGACAATTTATTTGGGTTAAAAGTGACGGAATTAGATGCGATTAAAAGCACCAGTCGTTCAGACTTAGCAGCGACTATTACACGTTTACAAACAGCCATTGAAGCAGGTGCTATTTCAGTACCTAATGAACAAAATTATCTATCAACAGGGGTTAATTCTTATAGTATGTTGAAGGATGTAACTGTTCAACATAATTTTTTCTATTCACCCTATGACAACGAAAACTTAAACGGCTTAGGTGGCGATCATGCGATTTATTTCCGTGGTGCCCAAAATATCACGGTGGTGGGGAATCATTTACGTGGACTACAAAATGGTCCTGCTGGCGGATTTAAGTTTAAATCAGGTCGTAATATTACGATTATGAATAATTATTTGCGAAATACAGGTCTCATTATGTATGGAACACCAGAGATTGGTTTGGCAGAAACGCAAGCAGAGGGAGCTATTTCAGAATTATCCAACTGGTTAGTGGCTAACAACATTTTTGATTGGAAGTATTGGGACAATCAATATGCAATTGGAATGGAGTACAATCGTCATACGGGAAATAACAATGTGTTCAATGGCGTATTTATTAACAATCAGTTTGTTAACTACCATAATATTCCGCAAAACCGACGTCGGGAATTGTTAATCGCTAGTGGCGGTGGTTTCCGACCAGAAACGAGTTTTGTGAAAGACAATACTCGAGATGATGGCCTTAAAAACGGCCAATTATTGGTAGAAAATTGGACAGAGGCGGACTATCGCTTAATGCCAGCAACATGGGAATCGTTGATTTCACCAACACTTTATGAGCAATATAAAAATACGCCAATTCCGGTTAGAAATACTTTAGCAACTCCTGTGGCCACGACGATTGTGCAAGGACAATCAATCGATCCGCAGCAACTGGTTGCTAATACAAATGATGCGGATGAAGCAGTCCCAACTGCTAAAATCGTCAATCCAGAGGTTTTAAATGAAATCGGCCAACAAAAAGTGACTGTTCAATTAACTTACGAAACAGGTTCATTGGTAACAGTGAACGTACCGGTGACGGTAGAGGCCCCTGTAAAAAAGCTTGATTTGTCCCGACTACAAACCGTTTATGCTTCGATTGGTGAAGCAAACCAATATACGGTTTACTCTTGGCAGTTATTCACTGCCATTGGGCCTAAAACGATTGTTCCTTCCTATTATCAGCAGGCGACACAATTGTTAGCAGAAGGTCAGGTGAGTGGGGACAAAACCCAAGAACAAGTGGATCAGTTAACAAGTAATTTGCAATCTGCAATGAAAGTATTAGTCAAAAAAGCCGATATCACGCTAGAGCGTGCAGAAGCAGAAAAGGAACTTGCGAGCGTTCACAAATTAGACGAATCTGTATATACCACAGATTCTTGGCAAGCCATGCAAGAAGCCTTAGTAGATACAACAACTGGGGAAGAAAGTCCTAAACAGTTACAAAAATTGCTTGCTTGGTCAGATGAAGAATTATTAGAGCCAACACTTGGTGGCTTTAAAACGCCCGTAGATGCGCAAAAGCGTATTAATCAATTAACACAAACCATAAAAACGGCGTTACTTCTGTTAGTTGAAAAATCAACAGAAACAACTAGTAACACAAGCGAAAGCAACACTCCAGGCACAACAAGTGAAAGCAGTAATACAA
>NZ_KV805528.1:0-32485 GCF_001811595.1 Enterococcus sp. HMSC078F03
CAGAAAAAAGTATCTATGTGAAACCAAATTTAGGCAGAATTAATGTGCCTGTCTTTTTTATCAAAACACCTATTAATAGAGGGATTTTTGAAGAGATCTTCGGCGAAACTTTAAAATCATAAATAAAAAATTATTTGGAGGAAATTACAATGAAAAAAATTATTTTATCAAGCTTGTTTAGTGCAGTACTAGTATTCGGTGGCGGAAGTATAACAGCATTCGCTGACGATTTAGGACCAACAGATCCAGCAACTCCACCAATTACTGAACCAACTGATTCTAGTGAACCTACGAATCCTACTGAGCCGGTGGATCCTGCAGAACCGCCAGTAATACCAACTGATCCAACAGAACCTAGCAAGCCAACCGAGCCTACAACACCGAGTGAGCCAGAAAAGCCAACAGAACCAACAACGCCAATTGATCCTGGAACGCCGGTTGAACCGACTGAACCAAGCGAGCCAACAGAACCTAGTCAACCAACCGAGCCTACAACACCAAGCGAACCAGAAAAACCTGTTACTCCAGAACAACCGAAAGAACCAACTCAACCAGTGATTCCAGAAAAACCAGCAGAACCAGAAACACCAAAAACTCCTGAACAGCCCACTAAACCAATAGACGTAGTCGTTACACCTAGTGGAGAAATTGATAAAACGAATCAATCGGCAGGAACACAACCAAGTATTCCTATTGAAACAAGCAACTTAGCGGAGGTAACACATGTACCAAGTGAAACTACTCCAATTACAACAGAAGCTGGGGAAGAAATTGTAGCAGTAGATAAAGGTGTTCCGTTAACCAAAACACCAGAAGGATTAAAACCAATTAGCAGCTCGTATAAGGTTTTACCTAGCGGAAACGTTGAGGTAAAAGCAAGTGATGGAAAAATGAAAGTATTGCCACATACAGGAGAGAAATTCACACTCCTTTTCTCTGTATTGGGAAGCTTCTTTGTATTAATTTCAGGATTCTTTTTCTTTAAAAAGAATAAGAAAAAAGCTTAATCAGAAAGAGTAATTTCGATAAATTTCTGTGAGGAAAGGAGGTGCTTTGCTTGTTTATTTTATTTACTACAAAGCAAAGTCATGTATTACTAAATGAATTAGGGTTTAATAAAAAAATTGACCTGGTACAAGGTATTGAACAGTTAACAAAAATCAATGCGGATTTAAAAAAATCGACGGATCGAATTCTAATTACGTATGAGATTTATTACAACGTGACAGACGAGAAAGCTTTTGTAAGAGAAACAATGACTTTGCCGGTAGTTGAGGAAACTGTCCTCCAAAACATGGTACAGACTGTAGAAACCAATGAAGAAGTAAGACAAGAAGATTTAGAAGCGTTTCTTCACCTGTTCAAAAGAAATGTGAGTAATAAGTCGAAGAGAATAGGCCGTTCAACAGGTTCTTTAAAAAAGAAAGCAGAAAAGCAACAAAAATCAACTGTGTTTACAACAATTTCTCGCTATAGCTATTTCTCAGTGGCTTTACTTATATTTTTAGCAGTAGGTGTTTTTACAGGTGCGTCATTTGGTTCTCAAAGTAAACCAACGAGCCAAAATGATTCTAAGTTAGAGGAACGATTAACACATTTACAAGAACAAGTGCATGAGCAACCACAAGTTGATGTTGTTGCTCGGTTTTTCTTATCCAGTCTGTACTCTGGTGAAGAGAGTGACAAAGCCACGCAAAAGCAAGTTAAAAAGTATGTTTCTGAAGGAGTACTCAAAGAGATTAAGGGGTCTAAAGAACAAATAAGAACGTTATTTCTTTGGGAATCAAAAAAAGAAGGGAACCAATGGCTCCTTACGTACGTCGTTACCTTGAAAGTGGCTAAAGAAGAAACTGAAATTCGTCAAATGAAAGTGGCTATGGAAAAGAAAAACAATAATTATCAAGTAACAGAAATTCCAGAAGAAAAAGAATTTACTATTAATGAATAATAATTAAGGAGGCAATTCTATGAAATATGAACGTCCATTAAAAAGAGAGTCACAAATCAAGGAGTTTGAGTTAGGCACGCACGCGGCAGTAATTGAAAAAGTTCAAAAAAAACGGTCTCAAAAAGGGAATGATATGTTTTTACTCTCTCTTTTGGGAAAAAGTAACGAAAAAGGGGTTTATTTTCTTACCTTCGGGAATGATTATACTGAAGATAATTTACGCTATATTTTAGCCAGTATCCAAGACAACGGTGTAGAGATTCCAGACGTTGATTTTGGCTATAATCGAGAAACTTTTGAATTTCTGAAAGGTAAAGATGTCTATATTCAGGTTGAAGAACAAGAGTATAAAGGGAAAGTTAAACATGCGGTAACAAATTTTTTAACTCAGGATGAATTTGAAGAAAGCGAAGAAATGGAGTTTTCAGAAAGCAATACTGAAGAAGATTGGTAAAATAAGTCATTTTTTAGAATATAAAAACTGAAGGAGAGACAAAACTATGGATATAGTCACAAAAATTATTACACTAATTGGAGGAATCATTGGACTTGTTTCAGCAGTTAGTATTATGTTTGGCGTCAAAGAAATTCGTTCAGGCATGTCGAATGATGATCCACGTACGCTTGATAAAGGAATAGAAAAAGTAGTTGTTGGTGGGGCCGTTATTTTAGCAATTGGTGGGGTAGTCGCCTATGTTATTACACAGGTAGGAGCTATTCGTTTTTAAAAGGAGGAAAAAATGAAGCTATTAGTAGAAATGATAGTCAATGGTCAAACTGAATGGGAAGTTGTAGAAGAAGAAAATGCGCCACAGGCAATTATTCAGAGTCGAGGAGACTTTTCATTTGATGAGAATGGAGAGCTCATTGTCAATGATGATGAAATAAGTTATACAGGCGTGTTTGAGGTTTGCGAGACTAACTTATTGGATTTCACTGTTAAGGAAGCAGAAATCCATAGATTTTATCACAAAAAATTAGAAAAGCTAGGGATAAATCCTCTAACGTTTGAAAACTCGCAAGAAATAGCTAACTGAGCGGAGGGGAAGCAATGAACATTCCAAAAGGAACGACCGATCAGCTATTTAAAAGTCTAGCTGAATACAATCCAGCAACGAATGAAGCCATGTCTAAAATAGCGAAAGTCCTAGTCCCTTTAGGAATCGCTATTTTAGGCATTCTTTTTATGATTGAATTATCGAATACCCAAAAGAAATTTCAATCAGAAGACGGTGGTTTGACGATCGAGTTATTAACTAACATTGCATTGAAATATGTGATCGCGTATGTCTGTATTATGGGCTCTGGCTACATTATTGATGGCATTGTCTGGTTTACAATTCAAGCAGCCAAATGGATTAATTCCATTGTAACAGCAACAGGAACCAGTGAAGCGATCCCACAAGTGGGGAAAGTTTCCTGGTGGGCAAAACCGATTGTAGGTCTATTTGAGGTATTTGCTTACCTAGCACTATGGTTATCGAGTGTGATAACGAAAATCCTTATTTTCTTACGAGGGGTACAATTGTATATGATTAAAGCCCTTGCACCATTGTTTGTGGCGTTTTTTGTCCATGATGAATTACGTTCGATTGCCATGGGCTACATGAAACAAATTATGGCTTATGCTTTACAAGGTGCTTTACTGGTTCTATTAATGGGGCTTATTCCAATTTTAACGGCGAATGATTACCTTTCGTTTGCTTCATTTGATGGAGGTATATGGGCGAATGCTAGTGCATTTGTACTTAATATCATGACGTATTGTGCGTTAATTTTAAAATATGTGGCAGTGATTATTCTTCTAGTTGGTTCACAAGGATTTGCCAAACGATTAGTAGGAGCGATGTAAAATGGCGATTAGTTCAGAATTTTATAAAGATCTATCAAAAGTAGAGAAAAAAATCTGGGGAATTACAGTCAGAGAATTTAAAGCGTATGTTTGCTTTGTTTTTATAGGGATATTTCTTTTGTTAGAAGTATTTTTTTTGCCTGATCTTTTATTTATGGTTTGTGCGCTAGTCACCTCGTTTGCGTTAGGGTGGTATCCCGTTTTATTAATGATGAATAAGTGGAAAGAAGTAAAAAGAGCTTTTTACTTACGCTTTTATTATGAGGAACGAACCTTTCAGGCTGGGAAAATAAGGAGGTATCAAAAGGATGAATTTGTTCAAAAAGAAACAGACGTTATCTAGTAACGTTGAAAAAGTAGATAAAAAAGTCAAAAAACGTGTACAGCAACAAGCAAATCCTACCGTACAAGATAGTATCTTTTATACGAGTCAGTTTGAAGAAGGGCTCATGCACATTGTAGAGGATGAGTTTTCTAAGTGCTATAAACTTGGAGAAGTGGACTACGAAATTGCTGTAGAAGAAGATCAATTAAACACGGTAATGGGGTATGCAGAAGGGTTAAATACACTAGACAAAAACTCTCGGTATCAGCTGTTGGTTGTTAATAAAAGAGAAGAAGAGTCGTTGATGGAAGACGTTTTATTGGCGTATCAGGGAGATCACTTAGATAACTACCGTCAAGAAATCAATGAAATTATAACGAAGCAGTATGAACAAGACGAGCGAAACTTTAAGATTGAAAAATATGCTATTTTCACCACAAAAAGTTCGTCCATGAAACAAGCCAACAAAGAGTTAGAAGGAATCATGCAGAACTTTGCCAATCGTTTTGAAGCCAACCAAATTAAATTAGAGGTAACCCCAATGACTGGCTTAGAGCGATTGTCTTTGTTCAGCTATTTTTTGCGCCACGGACAATATTTTGGCACAAGCTATCAAGATATTGCCGTATCAGGGCTAACGTCTAAAGCGTTTATTGTTCCAAGTAAAATCAAGTTTCCAAACAATAAAGCTTATTTTCGGTTAGGAGAAAACTACGCAGCTGTTTTAACCATTCAACAATATCCAAAATACCTAGAAGATAAGTTAATCAAAGAATTATGCGCTACAGGAAGAGAGCTAGCGATTAGCATTCCTGCCAGACCTTATGACATGATGGAAGCCAGAAAGGCAATACAGGGAACCAAGACATTAAATGATGTTGCCATTCAAAAGCAACAGAAGCAAAACTTCAGAAGTGGTGTTTCAGAGGATGCGATTTCAGGAGAAGCAAAGGAAATCCAAGAAACAACGAATGCGTTAATGGATGAAATAAAAAATAATGGCCAAAAGTTATTTAATGGCCTATTTTCAGTTTTCTTAATTGCAGAAACAGAAAAGGAACTTTTAGAAGCTGTTGAATCGGTGAAAAACGTAGGAGCAACCTGGCAAGTTGTGTTTGATACAGTAGACAATTACAAAGAAGAAGCACTCAATACAATCTTACCGATTGGAAAACCTTACTTAGACGTTGAAATGAGTTATATGCGTGATCTAACAACAACAAATATTGCTACACAAGTCCCTTTTACCAATGTGGAATTACAAAGCTCAACAGGTCAGTTTTATGGCCGGAATCAGTTGACGAAGAACATGATTACTATTGACCGAAAAAAAGATTTAATTACACCAAGTGGGCTTATTTTCGGAACGTCTGGTTCTGGTAAAGGAATGGCGACCAAATGGGAAATTCTTTCAACGCGTTTAAAATTTCCGAAGGACCGCTTTTTAATTGTTGATCCAGAAAGTGAATACTTACCGATTGGGAAAGAATTGGATGCAGAAATACTCGATATCTCGACTGGTACAAAAAATCACTTGAATATTTTAGGAATGGTAGACAAGCAGTTATTGGATGAAGAGGACCAGGAACTTGATTTAGTTAAAGAAAAATCTAATTTGTTATCCACTATGTTTGAATCGCTACTAAAAAGCTATACGGACGTGGATGCGGGACTTGTTGACCGTGTGACGTTGTTGACGTATGAACGCTTTGAAAACAAAGAGACAGAGCCAACATTAGTCGATTGGTTTAGAATCTTAAAAGAACAAACGGATGAAGGTGCCAAAGAATTAGCGAATAAAGTGGAAACCTATTGTGTGGGTTCACAAGATATCTTTGCGCACCAAACGAATATCGATTTAACGGCACCCTTTATTGTCTTTAATACAAAAAAATTAGATGATCGCTTGAAAAAGTTTGCCATGAAAGTGATTTTAGATCAGTTGTGGAAACAAGTAGTATCCGGACAAGGAAAAGTAACGTCACGTTTGTATTTTGATGAATTACAAGTCAACTTCACAACGGAAGAAGAAGCAGAATGGTTCTTAAATTTATGGGCGCGTATTCGTAAGTATGGTGCCGTGACAACAGGTATCACGCAAAACCCTACGACGTTATTAGACAGTAAAGCGGGGCAAAAAATGATTGCCAATAGTGAATTTTTGATTTTATTACGGCAAAAACCAATTGATTCACAACGATTAGTAGAAATTTTAAGTCTGACACCTGCATTGAAGAAGTATATCAATGATCGAGCCCCACAAGGAACGGGGCTAATTTCTGCAGGTGGGGTGGTTGTTCCGTTTGAAAATCCTATTCCAAAAGAAACACATCTATTTGAAATTATGAATACCGACGCTTAGGATGTGAGGACATGGTAGAAAATAAGCGTACTTGGAAAGAAAAAGTACATGTTGAAACTCAAGTAGAAGAGCGTCTTAGAAAAAATTCGACCTTAAAATCAAGAGAAGCGACGAAGTTGCAAAAAAAAGCATTAAAGACGACTAAAAAGGAGTTTAAACTTTCTAAGAAAAATTACAAGCAATCACTAAAAAAACATAAACTCACCTTGAAAACAGGGAAGGAACCATTAAGTATTAACCATTTACTGGATAAAAAGAAATTTGTAGAGCAAAAGAAACGCAAAAAAGCACAGAAAATTGCTTACAAACGAACGAAAAAAGTAGATGAAACGCGTGTCGTTAACCAAGTAAAAAGGGAAACCAAGGAAGGGTTGAAAAGAGAAGCGACGCAAAAAGTACGAACCACGTTAACGCAGGAAGATACACTGAATGAAGCAATGACCCTTTATGAAAAAACACAACAAGCTAAATTTAACATGCGTACAGCTTTGAAAACAGGAAAAACGGTTAAGAATCTTTCGGTGAAAACTGCAAAAGATACGTACGGATTGGGGAATCGCTTATTTAACTTTTCAAGAGGACGTGGGTTTCAGCGTACACCAAAAGACTTTACGTTAAAAAAACAACTTATGAAACAACTACGGAATCGCGCTATGCGCTTTAAAGCAGCAAAAGAAGCGAAGAAAGCCGAACAAGGTATTGGCTTGATTCGTTCTTTTTTTAATGGTCAGAAGACATTAGGGAAAGTCGCTGCATTGATTCTAAAAAATCCAATTTCTTGGGTTGTTTTATTGGTTCTTTTTCTTGTTTTTTTATTGAGTGGCGTTGCAAGTAGTACACAAAAACCAGCGATTGTTCAAGAAGAGGAAGATTTAACCGCTTCATGGACGTATTTTACTAAATTAGATGCGCAACATACAGACGATAACAACCAGTTTTATAGCAATATCGATGATGTTCTTTTCTACATGAATTATCGGTACGATGATTTTAAATTATTAGATATGGATTCCACTGGTACAAAGAATTTTGAAACGATTCTATCTGACTTATGGACGGCATTAAACGGAAAGAAACCTGATTATCAGTTGAAAACAATGCAAAGTTTAGAAACAGATAAGAAATCAAGTTATTTTATCGAAGAGGAACAAGCAAAGCATTATCAAGAGATAAAAAAAGAGTTAGGCTACCAAACATTGGATGATCTCCTTTCTTTTCCAGTAAAAACTGACGCTTTAATTGTCAATAAGCGCTATGGCTATGACAAATCAAAAGAGAAGCTCACCTTGTATCAAGGCATTGATGTATTGATTGAAGCTAATCAGCCGTTTCATTCACCAATGAACGGCCAAATCGTTTCGGTGCCTGATACAGAAACACTGGTTATCGAAAAAGAGAAAGTAGCTAGGTTAACGATTCGTGGTGTGAATACCCTTCGACTAACAAAAGGTATGGATGTTGAAGAAGGAACATTTCTTGGGAATACAAAGAATTCAACAGTTACATTCCAGTATGAAAAATATAAAAAAGAAACGAAAGACTGGTTTTTTGTAAATCCAGCCTTTTATTTTCCACGTGTAACCTACACGCAAACGACTCTTTTAGGAAGTGCAGATTTTTCTCCTGAAGCAAGTGTCGAAAAAAGAGCGCAAGCTGTTTATGATTATTTATCAAAAAAGGGATACACCAAAGAAGGAATTAGCGCGATTTTAGGGAATTTTTCGGTAGAAAGTGGCATTAATCCAAAACGTGCAGAAGGGGATTATTTGAACCCGCCTGTAGGTGCGCATGGGAATTCGTGGGACGAACCGAGTTGGCTTTCTATGGGAGGTCCGCAAATTTATGGGGGACGTTTTCCAAATATTCTCCATCGAGGACTAGGTTTAGGCCAGTGGACGGATACAGCTGATGGTGGTCGTAGGCATACGTTGTTATTAGACTATGCCAAAGGTAAAAATAAAAAATGGTACGATCTGCAATTGCAGCTGGACTTTATTTTTGACGGCGATGCACCAGGTTCACGAACAGCAGCAGACAATGTAGCAAGAAGTAAGGTGGCTGCAACTATTCCAGAACTTACTACTTATTTTCTAACTGTTTGGGAAGGAAATCCCGGAGACAAGTTAGGAGAACGAATTCAAGCTGCACAAAATTGGTTTACATTCTTTTCTCGATCGGGTACACCAATCGGTGGTTCTGGGAGTGAGGTCTTTGCGCAGTATAAAGAAAAAATGCAACCATTACCCACAGACAGAGAAACAAAAGCAGGACAAGGCTGGCCAGGCAATGCGTATGCGCCAGGGAATTGTACTTGGTATGTATTTAATCGTTTTGCACAGTTAGGAAAAAGCATTCACCCTACTATGGGAAACGCCAATCAATGGGTGCATAACTACAGACAAACACCAGGAGCGACACTTGAATCAACTCCTAAAAAAGGGGATGCTGTTATTTTTACAAATGGTGTAGCTGGTTCTAGTACGCAATATGGACACGTGGCTTATGTGGGTGCGAAACGTTCTTAATTGAAAAGATTAAGCACGTTCTCGAATAATAGATTTAGCAATAAATCAAGTTATAGAGAATGGAGAACTCTTATTTTGAGAATTGGAATGATGGGGTAACGCCCTGAAACGATTCCCCTAATCTCCGACATGCGTTTATCTCGTGCAAAAGATAAAGGTGTGAAGCTCGGTAAAGTCGGCTGAAAGATACCGTACGGAAATCTCTACGTGAAATAGAGAAGGTAAACGAAAGTGCCTTAGCGGTAAGGTATGTATCTGATAGGTCGGGGGTCGGAAAAAACTGAATAGGGTGAGAATGACTGAAAAGGTCTGACGAACCAGTGAATGTACGCTCCGAACGCCAGTACGTAGAAATGCGTATAACAATAAAAGTTGTATCAACTTGAGGAAGAGTAAGAATCTACGATATGAAATTCCTTGTTGTGTTACAGGCACAACCCAGAGTTGATGGAGTATAGCTAGCACCTAAGTTCAGATATAAGATAAAAATAAGGGAACGTTGAAAGCTAGAAGCGTGGAGGTCGCACAACTTGGGAAGCGTAGGAAGGGAAATCATAACCTTCCATAATTCTAGTGAGAGTAGTGGCACGACCGTTGAAGGTTTTGTAATGAAACTGGAGGAACAGCCACAAGTCAAGTTTATTTTGTAAGAAACTTAATCACAACTCATGGATTCTAGTAAGACTCAAAAGGTCACGAATCTGACGAGAGGAGTGATAAACCATGAATCAAAACCTTTTAGAAAAAACGCCCAAAAATAATAAGTTAAGATATGCAGAATATTATGGCATGATTGAAATTTATGACGAACTGTTCAATAAAAGTAATGAAGGTAAAATTTTCAAGAATTTAATGGGGATAATTATCTCAACAGATAACATTTTGTTAGCCTACCGAACCATAAAAAGGAACGGAGGGAGCACAACAAAAGGAATCGATGGAGTAACCGTAAAAGACATTGAAAAACTATCTCAATCAGAGTTTATTGGAAAAGTTCGAAATAGATTCAATTTCTACAAACCTAGAAAAGTCAGAAGAGTAGAAATTCCCAAACCGAACGGGAAAACTAGACCCTTAGGGATTCCTTCAATTTGGGACAGAATCGCTCAGCAATGTATTTTACAAGTATTAGAACCAATTTGCGAAGCCAAGTTTAATAAACATAGTTATGGATTTCGACCCTTAAGGTCTACAGATAACGCCATAGCTGACTGTATGTATAGAATCAATAAAAGTCATATGCAATATGTAGTAGATATTGATATTCAAGGATTTTTCGATGAAGTGAATCATGTGAAACTAATGCGACAAATTTGGACATTAGGAATTCGAGATAAACAGCTTTTAGTTATTATCAGGAAAATGTTAAAAGCACCCATCGTTCTACCAGATGGCACTATTAAATTTCCAACTAAGGGAACACCCCAAGGAGGAATACTCTCCCCACTTTTATCAAATATTTGTTTAAACGAGTTTGATTGGTGGATTGCCAGGCAATGGGAAGAACGAGAATGTAGCGAGCTTGTTCCACAATTTAACTCAAAGGGAACAAGACATAAATCACATGATTACAGAAAACTTCGTTCATCAACGACTCTAAAAGAAGTGTATATCGTAAGGTATGCAGATGATTTTAAGTTGTTTTGTAAGAATCGACAGGAGGCTGAAAGACTCTTCCGTGCCACGAAAATGTGGCTGAAAGAACGATTAAGGCTACCAATCTCAGAAGAAAAGTCGAAAGTAACAAACTTGAAAAAGAAAAGTAGTGAATTCTTAGGGATTACATTGAAAATGGTCAAAAAGAACCATCGGTTCGTCTGTTACTCTCACGTTGCCCTAAAGGCAAGAAAGAGAATCAAACGACAACTAAAGGATCAAATTAAACGGATCCAAAGAAAGAAAAGTAAAATCACTACTATTAGAGAAATCCAAAAATACAACAGTATGGTTATAGGCATTCATAATTATTACAACGTGGCAACACATGTATCCAAGGATTTTGAATCGATAGGGTCACAACTGCATAGAAGTTTTTACAACCGATTCAGAAATAAAGGATTGACCAAAAAGGGAAATTACAAGGGACATGATAAAGGGATTCTACCTTATATGGAATCAAAAAGAATTCAATATCTAGTAAACTATCCCATTCTTCCAATAGGATTTGTAAGAACAAAAACAATCAAAGGGAGAAATAAAACTCTTAATAAATACACGCCTGAAGGTCGTATACTTGTACACAAAAATCAACAATCTGTAGCAGAATGGAAAGTCCAATGGTTACGAGAACATCCAATTATTAATGAAAGAGCAACCATTGAATATAATGATAACCGAATTTCGTTATTCATTGCGCAAAAAGGAAAGTGTGCTATTACAGGTAACGAATTATTTCTTGACGATATGCATTGTCACCACAAGAAACTATGGTCAGAAAGTAAAGACGATTCATATAAAAATTTGATTTTACTTTCAAAAGAAATGCATAAATTGGTGCATTGTACCGATGAAGTAAAAATAAGAGAGTATATTTATTGGAATAAATTGTCAGATTCACAAGTAAATAAAGTAAATAAACTTAGAAAGCTTGTAAATAAAACAATCATTCTTCCATTATGCGAACAGATGCCCAAATATGAGCAATTAACACTTTTCTAAAAAAGTTAAAAGATTAAGCTAAATGATTACAAAATAAATTTGATGGAACGCCGTGTGCGGTGAAAGTCGCACGCACGGTGTGGAACGGGGGAAAAGTTGGAGATTATTTCAAAGACTTACCTATCGTTATAGCATGTAAACTCTGATGGAAGTTTTGTCATTTCTGAAATGAATGTCAGTGGTGAGTATTCCATGAATTGGCGTGTCTTAAAAAAAGAAGCAGGCGAATACTTTATGCGCCTAAACTAAAAAGAAAGGAACCAATAAGAACAATGTATAATATGGAAAAATTGAGTAGATACAAGAAAATTGGCTTTATTGGTGGCAGCTTACTGCTTATTGTGCTTATTTTTTTGATTGGGCTTAGTGTTGGGCAAAGAAAACAAGTAAAAGTCGAGAAAAAAGAGGAATTAACGACAAGTACGGTAAAAAAATTTTTGATTGCGTATTATACAAAAAAAGATCTTGGCGAAAATAGAAATCGCTATGAACCTTTGGTGACAAGCGCCATGTATAACGAATTAGTGAATGTAGAAAAACAGCCTGTTAATCAAGCGTATAAAGGCTATGTAGTCAATCAAGTACTTGATACGTATAAAATCTATATTGATACTGAAAACAACGAAGTCATTGTGGACGTCACGTATAAGAATACACAACGAACCAAACGAAATAATGATGAAGGAGCGTTGAAAAATCAGAGCAATCAAGAAGCAATGAAATTAACCTTTGTAAAACAAGGTGCTAATTTTTTAGTGGATAAAATGGCACCAGTAACACTTACCAATGAATTACAAGAGGAGCAAAATTCATATAATACACATGTAGTAACGAAAGAAGAATCAATAAAGGAGAGTGCAAACAGTGGGGAAAAGTAAAGTAAGTGAATTAGAAAAAAAGAAGGATCGAGTGGAGAATGAACTTAATAAAGCCAATGAACGTCTCGATACATTGAAACAGTCGATTGCTAAAAAAGAGAATGAATTGAAACAAATAGAAGCGGAAATTGTCAGTGCTCTATTAACAGAAAATAATTTATCTTTTAGTGAATTGACTGCGTTGCTGAGTGAAAAAGAAGCAGGTGGTGAAGCAAGTGTTTATAGGGAATAAAACAACTTATCGCTATGAACTTCTTTATTCAAAAAATATTAAAGGCGAGGCGATCGACTCTACCGCTACACTTGTTCGTTATGTGATTGGCGTAAACAACGATCTTATTAAGAAGGAAGAAGAAGGGTGGCTTTATGTCGAAAAAATAAAAGAAGGAAAACAAGAGGACCAAATCCTTTATGGCAAGCGTATAGATTTACCAATTTTAGAAGATAATCCTTATTTTCATGATCTTTTAGATCCGTTTGATACAAAAAAAGTGATTCCTTTTGTAGAACTATTGCCTTCAGCTGTAGAAAATCAGATAAAGCCAGAAGAAAAAAATAAAGAAACACAAGATATTGTAGAGTTAGAGAAAAACAACAAAACCACTATTACTACTGAAGAAAAGGAAACAACTGAATTAAAAGAGCAACCAGATGAAATGGCCGATAAAGAAACACAGAAGAAAATTCTGGAACAAAAGATTCAGTTTAAAAAAGACGAGTTAGCCACATTGACCGAGGAGATTGCGACTAAACAGGAAGAAATCAATGACTTAGAACAAAAATTAAGTACATTTTCAAAGAAGCCAGAGGGACTTTATTTATAAAAAAGAGTTTTTTATCAGCTAGTAAAAAAGCCTCTTCTAGCTAAGAAACAAGGATTACCACTTTTACTGTCAAAATGGTATACTATGAATGAAAATGGGGAGGATGTGAGAGAATGAATACAAAAAAATTAGCTGAATTAATCTATTCTGTGGCCCAATATGATGGGTACAACACGTCTATTCTGCAAACACAAAAAAACCTTTCTACAAACAAGGATGAGTGGCAATTTACCAATGAAACAGATCGCTATATATTTGAAGATTTAGTTAAAGCGATTCACTATGCTAGTCAACAAAAGAAACTAACGGTTGATGTATTCAAAGGAATTAATGCACAAATGGACTCTCACAAAGAAGGACAGCCTGAAAATCCTGGAAAATTGAGGGAAAAAGTCACTATACATGTTGGCGATTATGTACCACCTAGAACAGTTACAGAAAAAATGGTTCAACGAGAACTAGATGCAGTAACAGAAAATAGTGTAGAAGATGGCTGGGCGTTGTACGCTCGTTTGGCAAAACTACAAGCGTTTGATAATGGAAATAAGCGGACTGCCTTAATCTCGGCCAACTTATTTATTGGGTCTTTAACGGGAGAATCTTCTACTTATTTGACAATCCCAACTGATTTTCGAAGAACACAATTTGATGCCAATTTGATGTACTATTACATGGCGGATGACTTCGATGATCACATGCCAGACGTTCAATATTCGTTAAATGAATTTGTGCGTTTTGCCAAAGAATATACAGAAGCACAGCCAAAAAATAAATTTGAAGAGCGCTTGGAAGAAGCAAAAATACAACAAACTAATCAAAAAAAATTTAAAGCAAACCATTTAAGAAATAACGGAAAAACATTATAACAGAAAAAACATCGATCTGTAGATTGTAGATCGATGTTTTTTCTGTTTAATACAAATAAATTTTGACACTTAGTCCGCTTTAAATCATTAATTCAGGAGTAAGGAGTGGAAAAATGAACGAATTAAAAAAACAACGAGTTGTTCAAACTGAAGTTTATCAAGCAACAATGCGAGAAATTTCATATCCTTTTATTTTCGAGAAGAATATAATCGAGTGGTATGCTACAAATGAACAGTTGATTAATCAATTTGTAGTAAAACAGTTCGCAATTTTTGATCGTGAGAAAGCAGATATTTTGGAGATAGGTCTGGATCCATTGTTAAAAGGAAGCCAATTTATATCTGCTAAATCGTTTATTCCCGATAGCTATATGTATTATAATAACTTGAATAAGTTACTTGATCATGAAGTCCAAATTGTGATTGTACAAACAAGTAGTTTGCCAGCTGAATATATTATAGAAGTTTTATCAGATATTGCCGCTACAGCAACAAAATTAAGAATAATTATATTTGTAACGATTAATACTGAACCTAAAATACTTCCTATACTATCATTTACGCAAGTTAAAACTCAAGCAATCCTTGATGTCATTGGTTATAGGAAAAATGAACAGAAAAATACTATATTAATTGAACAAGTTTATGATAGGCTACTTTTTTCACTCATGATATAATTGTTATAAAAAGTGGTGATTTGGATGGTAGAAAAATTTTATGCTTATTATTATGGCAATAGAATAAATGCCTATGAAGCCCTTAAAAAACGAAATAGAAGTGAAATCGTTACTTCTCCAGTAGAAAAAGCTGAGTTATTTGATTCATTAGAAAAAAATGATCGGTATCCAGTTAAACCAGTCAAAGCGAGAAATAATATTGGTGTTCCATATTTTGCTTATTACTCAAATTATCGTCCTGAAGGAGCAAACGTAGAGAATAATAAAAACAGAGAAACATTTGCACATTCTTTATTTCAAGACGTATTTCTTAATCTGTCTACGTTTATAATTAGAGATGGGAAGACTTGTGTTGAAGTAAAAATTGATAGTGTGGCTGTTGATAGGAGAGTTTGGAAATCAAAGAAACATTATTTTATAGTTGATGTACTGTACAAACTAAAAGAAACCACCCCTTATAGTTATTATTATAAATGGAACGGTTTTCTAGCATTAGAAGTATGCGTTACAACCAGAGTTTTAAAGGAAAAAGTTGATTTTTTATCAGCTAAAGGATTACAAATTTGTTCTTTTTCAGTTCCGAAAAAAATAGAGAAAGAATTGAAAATATATGATAATGCCTCTGATGTTACACCAGTTGATGAACAGATTTACAATAAAAAATTTAATAAGTATAGATTCTTATTTGAAAGTAAACGTTATGAAGCATATTCAAAGTTGCTTGGAAGTGTCCTAACAAAACCGGAGTGGGAGGAGAAATATGTTCAGATGAAACGATATGAAGAACAAGAAAAAGAAATGTTAGAACGAATACAAAATGCGACAAATAATCTTGAAAAACTGAAATTGTTAGAACAAGAAGAACGAGATAAGTTACTATGTTTAAAGAAGGAAAAAGAAAATATTATTAACGAAATAAAAAAATTTAACAAGGAGAAGCGGAACTCAGAGTCATTACTTCAAGAAATTAAGAAGTTATCAGAAAAAAATGAACAGTTAGAAGAGAACCAAAAAGTATTAGTTAAGAAGAATGAAGAATTAACTGTTGAAAAACAGTTTCCAAAAAAACATCCATTAAAAGCTTTATGGCACTCTATTATAGGAAATGAAGGAGAGAATTGAGTGAATGATTAATAATGTGACATTAGTCGGTCGCTTAACAAAAGATCCTGACCTGCGTTACACACAAAGTGGAACAGCAGTTGGACAATTTACGTTAGCAGTTAATCGTAATTTCACGAATCAACAAGGAGATAGAGAAGCAGATTTTATTAATTGTGTTATTTGGCGTAAAGCAGCTGAATCTTTCGCTAATTATGCGCGTAAAGGCACTTTAATTGGTTTAACAGGACGTATACAGACAAGAAATTACGACAATCAACAAGGGCAACGCGTATATGTGACAGAAATTGTTGTAGAAAACTTTCAATTGTTGGAATCAAAAGAAGTAAACGATCAACGTAGAAGTAGTAAGCCGGACCAAGCGACTTTTGACAAACAAGCAACTGAGAAACCTGACCCTCTTGATCCTTTTTCTAAAGATGTAAGTCCGATAGATATATCAGATGACGACCTTCCTTTTTGAGATAGCTAAATTAAGACAGAAATACTTTTTATAAGGAGAATTTGAATGAAAATAGTAAAACAATGGTATTTTTGGCTAGCTGTAATTTTCGCCGTGTTACTGTATCAACAAATTACCTCCCCTCGTGAACTAACCGCCACAAGGTGGTTAATTATTATTCTTGTAGCGATTAATATTCCCTTACAGTTGTTTACGGCCTATCAAAAAAGTAAAGAAACAAAAAAAGACTAGCAAATTTTGCTAGTCTTTTTTTATAAAGGAGGAGATTTTTGGTGGAACAAAGAGAAATTGTACACCGTTATTATGTTTTAGGTACTAGTACTTTAGATAAAGTGTTAAAGGTGCTGCTTAATTTATCCAGTGATGGTGTATTGGCGCTAAAAGACAAGTTTCTTCCTTTAAAAGGGGAAAATAATTTGTATAAGCTAATGAATCATGAGGATCCACTGACTTCGGCGCAACTTCATGAAAAAGTGAATTTAAATAAGTTAAAAGAACAGTTGGAAGCCCAAGGGCTTCCTTTTGCGTTTAAAGAAACCAAAGAAGGGACTAACTTCTATTTTCGAGTAAAAGATACGGAACTTGCAAAGAAAGCCTTAGAACGCGTGTTAACGGATATTAAGAAGAACCCACAAATGATTTTGCGTAAGCCAAATACCATGACTTTTGATGAACGGTTAGCCTACACTGCAGCCAATAAAAAATACGTGGGTAAAATTGATCAAACAAAAACAATCACAAAAGGAAGGAAACTGTAATGCAGACGTACAAAAAAGAACTGAAACCGTATCTCTACCTTGGTATTTTTCTATTTGTGATTGGCTTTGGAATAGGAAATTTCTTTTGGCTGTTACCAGGGACAGACTATTTTTCAAAAACGAATTATCTCTTTACAAAAGATATTCTAACGTATATCGAACAAACTTTTTATCGGTTTTTTATAACACCAAGTCTATTAGGATTTAGTGCAGGAATACTTGGTTTTCTTTTAGGACTATTAATGTATGTGCGAGATAATGATCGTGGAATCTACCGTCATGGAGAAGAATACGGTTCGGCTCGTTTTGCTACACCTGCTGAAATGAAAAAATATGAAGATCCAATTCCTGAAAACAATATTATTGTTAGTAATCATGTAAAAATTTCTCTTTTTAATAAACGTTTACCAATCAAGCTACAAAAAAATAAGAATATCGCCATTCTAGGTGACTCTGGAGCGGCCAAAACGTTAGCTTTTATCAAAACCAATCTTATGCAACGACATGCCAGCTTTATCACAACAGACCCAGACGGTGGAATATTGCCAGAGATTGGACTTTTATTGAAAAAAGGCAAGTACAAGATTAAGGTCTTAGACTTAAACACGTTGTCAAATAGTGATACGTTCAATGTTTTTGAGTATATGCACTCCGAATTAGACGTGGACCGAGTTTTAGAAGCTGTCACCGAAGCAACAAAAGAAGGGGAAAAAACGACCGGGGAAGATTTTTGGATAAAAGCCGAAGGCTTATTGGTTCGCTCTCTTATTGCGTATTTATGGTTTGACGGTCGCAGAAATGAGTATACGCCACATTTAGGAATGATTGCGGACATGTTACGCCACCTAAAACGAAAAGATAAAAATGTACCTAGCCCAGTGGAAGAATGGTTTGAGGAGTTAAACGAGGCCATTCCTGACAACTACGCTTACCGACAATGGACCTTGTTTAACAATTTGTATGAGAGTGAAACGAGAGCCAGCGTTCTAGGGATAGCTGCTGCACGTTACTCTGTTTTTGACCATGAAGAAGTGGTCAATATGATTCGTACAGACACGATGGATATTGACTCCTGGAATGAAGAAAAAACAGCGGTGTTTATTGCGATACCTGAAACTAATACGTCGTTTAATTTTATTGCGGCGTTGATGTTTGCGACAGTCGGAGAAGTGTTGCGAAATAAATCAGACCAAGTACGTTTAGGAAAACGAGTACTAGAAGAAGGCAAAGAACTCCTACATGTCCGCTTCTTAATTGACGAATTTGCCAATATTGGCCGAATTCCTCACTTTGAGAAAATGTTGACCACGTTTCGTAAGCGAGAAATGTCGTTTACCATTGTTTTACAATCCTTGAACCAATTACAAACGCTTTATCGCAATGGGTGGCAAAACATTTTAAATGGCTGTGCGTGTTTACTATACCTTGGTGGAGACGAAGAAGAAACCACCAAGTATCTGTCTGCGCGTGCAGGGAAACAAACATTATCTATTCGGAAACATAGCATGAATAAAGGAAATCAAGGTGGAGGATCCGAAAATCGAGATAAATACGGGCGCGATTTGATTGACAGGAGTGAAGTTGCGCTTATTGGAGGAGACGAGTGTCTGGTTTTTATATCAAAAGAGCATGTTTTTAAAGATAAAAAATTCTATGCTTTTCAGCATGACCGAGCAGATGAACTAGCAACAGGACCGACTGATGATAAGTGGTATACGTGGCGCCGATATATGACTGATGAAGAAGCTATTTTGGATAAAATCTCGGCAACAGATATTATTGACCATGGAGAAATTACAAGTGAACTGAAAGAAGAAACACACGTTTAAAAAGACGTGCGTTTTTTATTTCAGAAAATAGAAAAAGGAGGAACAGAAAATGCCAATGACACATGCACAACGACAAAAAGTGTTAGAAGAAATTGAACGAAAAAGTATTGTGGATGTCTCAGAAAGTTTAGGAATAACACTTGTACGACAGGGACAAAGTTATATCTGGTCAGAGCACGATAGTTTTGTTTTAACCCCTAAGAAGAATGCTTTTTATTGGAACTCTCGCCAAGTTGGTGGTGGGAGTATTAAGCTTGTTCAAGTGATAAAAGAGTGTACACACGCTGAAGCATTGCAGTATTTACAGACCGTAGAAGCAGGGGCTGTTGAAACGTTGAAAGAACCTACTCCGACGAACTTTCATTATTATATGAAAGAACATACACAACAAAATGCCACCATTGATTACTTGCTTCAGGAACGTAAGTTATCAAGAGAAACGATTGATTTCTTTTTTGAACAAAACCTCATGGCACAATCCACGTATACAGATAAAGAGACCGGACAAAGTGAACCAGTAATAGTCTTCAAGCACGTTGGTCTTGAAGAAAAAATTAAAGGCGTTGCCTTACAAGGTATTTGGGAAAATAAGAAGCTACATGGCGAACGAGGACGGTTAAAGCGTGTCTGGGGAAATGGCTATTATGGGTTGACTGTTCGTGTAGGGTATCCACCAAAAATTGCAGAAGCTACGTCAGAAAAGCCAATCAAAATCATTGTTTTTGAAGCGCCTATAGATCTCATGAGTTATTACGAATTAAAAAAAGAAACGATTGGAGATGCGGTATTATTTTGTGCGAATGGACTTAAAAAGGGCGCAGTATCTACGCTTATTGCCAATGAAATTGGCTCTTATGTCAAAGAAGAAGAAAAGCCAACCGTCCTTGAACAATTAGAAAAGTCGAAACTAACAACGGAAAAAGTCCAACTCGTTTTGGCTGTAGATAATGACGAAGCAGGGAAGAAATTTATTCAACAATTTTCAAATAGCTGGTGTCCAATTACTCTTGACCAACCTAAACTAATTGAAGGAAAAAGTAAAACGGATTGGAACGATATTTTAAAGCAAATAAAGAATGAAATAAAGAAAAAAGAAGCAAAATTAAAGCGTCAAAAAGCAAAAAAACGATCCAGAGAAAGGAATAAAGAAATGTCTGAAAAAACACAAATGAAGCAAAAAAGCCAACCAGAACTAACATTGGAAGAGATAATTAAAAAGAAAGATTATCAAAAATTATCGCAACATTTGAACGACGGAATCAAAGAGTATTTAACAAGTGATACGTTTAAAAACTATTTAGATTTTGCTTCAAAATTTCATAAATATTCGTCAAAAAATATTCGTTTGTTGTTGGCACAAAATCCAAATATACGTCGTGTAGCTGGTTACAATGCGTGGAAAAAGTTAGATCGTCAAGTAAAAAAAGGCAGCAAAGCACTGTATGTGTATGCCCCTTATTTTAAAGATAAAGTCGATAAGAACGGGAAAAAAGTTACGGATGAAAATGGAGAAATTGTCAAAGAGACGCGCTATTTTTTAACGCCTGTCTTTGATGTAGAACAAACGACCGGCGCAGAGTTGCCACAGCTTGTTTATAATCTGGAAGAGAATCTTAGCGACGGTAAAACATTCACCAGAACTTACAATGCGTTAGTTGAGATTTGCCCAGTTCCAGTAACTGTCACGTCTATTGCAAGTGGTGCGAATGGGTATTATGATCCAACGAAAAAAGAAATTGTCCTCCAACAACATTTAGGAGAAGTGATGACTTTAAAAGTCTTACTTCATGAAATGACGCATGCCATGCTTCACCCAGATTCGCAAGCGATATTTGGAGATGACGTTTATTCTCGACAAGAATTTGAAGCGGAATCAGTTGCCTATATTGTCTCCCGTCACTTAGGGCTGGATACGTCCTCGTATTCTTTTGGTTATCTTTCTTCTTGGACGAAGCAAGGAGAAAAGTTAGAAGAATTTACGCAATCGTTAGAAACGATCACGAAAGAGGCGCGCACGCTAATTGAAAAAGCCGACCATACTTTATCCATAGAAAAAGGCATTCAACTTCCCCAAAATAAATTTGAAGAACGTTTATTGAATGCGAAGAAAAAAGAAACTGAAGTGGGAAAGTCCCAAGCTAACGAGCAAAAAAGGCAACAAAATGAACCAAAAATTTCTGCTCAAATAGCAAATTCTACTCGATTTTAAAAACAAATAATAAGAGAAAAGGAGAAAACAAAATGGACCAATTAACGGACGAAAGTAAATTTATTCTGACACAATTTTTCTTGGCAGACCCGCTTAGTGACCAACCAAGAGTCCACCAGAAAAAGAAAGAAAAATCAAAAGGAACGGTGCTAAAAGAACTGGATACGTTGATTCATGATTTTAAAGAAAAAGAATTAAAAATTGATTTATTTCCTTACGAAGAAGCAGCCACTTATTTACGAAAGTTGAAAGGAAATGACTCGTATTTGGTCTTTCTGGATGAGTTATTAGCCCCTTATCAATAGGAAAGAAAAAATAAAGGTCAAAAATGGTAAGTCGAAACGTCAATAAATGTCAAAGTGTAGCGATGGGGATTGGGGGAACCCCAAAAATTTGAACGACTCCTACCAGTATTTTTGGTAGGGGTCATTCAAAATATCGCAACATGGTACCATGTTGCTCCGCTTGCAAAAAGAAAGCCTATCCTTGGGTACAGCTAATTGTCAAACTAAGGAGACTACTTATTATGTAAAAGAAAGAAGAAACAATTATGGAGAATAAACAAAAGCTAAAACGACCTATTCAAAGAAAAATACGTTTTTCAAAAGAAGAAAATGAATTAATCAATCGAAAAATTGAAGAAAGTTTCTTTCCAAACTTTCAAAATTTTGCCTTGCACCTTTTGATTCAAGGAGAGATTCGCCATGTTGACTATTCCGAACTCAACAGACTAACTACCGAAATTCATAAAATTGGCATTAATATTAATCAAATGGCCCGTCTGGCCAACCAGTTTCATGAAATTTCGTCTGAAGATATTAAAGATTTGACCGATAAAGTACAGAGTTTAAATGCGCTGGTTCAGAGCGAATTAAACAAATTAATAAAGAGAAAGGAACAATCGTAAATGGTGTATACAAAACATTTTGTTATTCATACATTTGATAAATTAAACAATGCTTGCTCATATATTGAGAATGCAGAAAAAACTGAAGTTACGAATGATAATCCGTCTGAACACTTGGAACATTTATTTCAATATATTGTGAATGACGATAAGACGTACATGAAAAAATTAGTTTCTGGGCATGGCATTGTAGATCCAACAAATCCTTATGAAGAATTTAAATTAACAAAATTACAAGCAGCAATTCAACGAAAAATCGGGTACACATTCGATCCAAAATCAGAACGATTGCTTCCGCCAACGTTAACAGAATTAGAAAAAGGCAACGCCGTTTTAGCACACCATTTAATCCAATCCTTTTCTCCAGAAGATGATTTAACGCCAGAAAAAATACATGAAATAGGGTACAACACGGTGATGGAATTGACGGGTGGAGAGTATGAATTTGTGATCGCCACACATGTCGATAAAGAACATTTACACAATCATATTATTTTTAGTTCAACCAATTTAAAAACAGGTAAAGCCTTTCGCTGGCAAAAAGGAACCAAAAAAGTCTTTGAACAAATTTCGGATAAAATTGCAGCGAAGGAAGGCGCAAAAATTATTGAAAAATCACCGAAGCAAACTCATACAAAATATACAAAATGGCAAACAGAGTCCATTTATAAACAAAAAATAAAAAGTCGGTTAGACTTTTTATTAGAACAAAGTTCTTCAATTAATGACTTCCTAGAAAAAGCAGAAGCTTTGAATTTATCGGCAGACTTTTCTAATAAGTGGACGATCTATCGATTGCTTGACGAACCACAAATAAAAAATACTCGTAGTCGAAGCTTGTCAAAAAGTGACCCCACTAGATATAATTATGAAAAGATTATTGAACGATTGAAAGAAAATAAAAACGTTCTAACAGTGGAAGAATGTGTCAAAAGATACGAAGAAAAAAATGAACAAGAAAAAAATAATTTTGACTATCAATTTACAATAGAACCATGGCAACTGTCTCACAAAACAGAAAGAGGATATTATATAAATATCGATTATGGCTATGGTAATTCTGGAAAGCTCTTTGTAGGAGGGTATAAGGTTGATCCATTAGACAACGGTAATTACAATATCTATATTAAAAGAAATGAGTATTTTTATTTTATGAGCGACAAGGATGCTACTAAAAGTAAATACTTAACAGGGGCTTCGTTGATTAAACAATTACGACTGTATAATGGACAAACACCACTGAAAAGAGAACCTGTGATGCAAACCATTGATGAATTAGTTAGTGCCATTAACTTTTTAGCGGCGAATGAAATCGAGGACACAAGACAACTAAAATTATTAGAAGAAAAATTAGAAGTTGCTTTTCTTGAAGCAGAAAAAACTTTAGAGACTCTTGACGAGAAGATGTTAGAGCTGCACCAATTAAGTAACCTCTTATTAGAAAATGAACTGCAGGGAGATCCAGAGTTAATTCAGAAAAAATTGAAAACATTGTTACCAGACGCAACGCTTGCGGAATTTTCTTATGAAGATGTTCGAGGAGAAATAGAAGCAATTAAAACCAGTCAAACTTTGTTAGAGAGTAAACTGGAACGAACTCGAAATGAAATTAATCAGCTTCATGAAATACAAGCCGTACAGGAAAAAGAGCCAGAGAAGCAAACCGACATTAAGCCCAAACTATAAACTATCTATTGGTGAACGGAGAGGAGAATTTTATGTTAGTTTTTAAACGTATTTTGTCTGTAATGCTATTTTTACCTTTTTTTATTCTGCATTTACTTTTCCGATATATTGGAATTTTAACATTGCTTACTAGTGGATTTACCACCACTTTATTATTGATTATTGCTCGAGTTTTGGCTTTTCTTTTTTTAATAATACCAATTGTGATCTTAGCAACAGAAGAACTTAGAATCGAATGGGCAAGTTGGGTTGGTTGGCTTTTATTTGGATTACTTGTTCTGCTTTTTCATTATCTAGCTGCCTTGAATGAAGAATTAGGAGGCTGGTTTTTAGATTTTTCTGATTGGTTAAGAAAGGTTCCTAGCAAACTGTGGGCTGAATAATTGCTCCTATGCTAAAACGCCTTAACTTAAAAAAGCCAAGGCGTTTTATGGTATAATATACGAGATAGTAAAGGTTTATGACGGTGGCTAATCTCTGAAAAAGGGGTGATTGCCTATGTTGATTTTTGGCTATACTCCTAGAAAGGACTAGCTTTGACTATTTTTGAAGCGTTAATGTTTGCGATTACTTTTGCGACATTAATTCTAAAAATTAGTGATAAAAACAACAAAAAATAACCGTCAACTTTAGCCGAGTTTGGTTATTTTTTGTAAAAATATTTAACTATCGGTCACCGTCTTAAATGGTGCTATCATGAGGGCGTATGACTAGTACGTCCTCTTTACATGTCTATTATAACACATTCTCTACAAGAAGAAAGGCGGAAGCCTTTCTTTTTTTGTTTCTAATCAAGAAGATACTCGCTAAAAGCGAGTATCAGGTTTGTCTTATATTATGATGATAAGGCGTGCTGTAAATTCTCTCTTGCCATTGTCTGACTGTTTGTCTTATCCTTTCTGGTACTTCCTGACGGTTACGTTTTCCTTGTATTTGTGTAATCTGTTGATTTCGGTACTCTAATGTGAAGTAAGGCAAATACTTCTAAAAACGTGCTAGGATATGTGTCAAAAACAGCGGTTTGTCTTTTCTGTGTTTACCTTTTATCTTTTACATTTGTTTATGCTAGTGCGTTAAGCCACCAAAAGGAATCTTTTGAACGACAAAGTATGATATTAGCCGATGATTTAAAAGACCTGGTGAACCGTGACACGGTGGCCGTGCATAGTACGTCTTTATTTAAAAATTCGCCAGTATTTGTCAATAGTTCAAAGAATTATCCTATATTAAAAGAACTGGTTCCACCAAATGAAGCACTTTATTGGCCAAATCAGTTTTTATTTAGAACGTACACTGGTTTAAATGTGAACATGGAGATCTTTGATATTAACGCGTTGAGTAAAGAAGAAAGTGAGTTAATGAAATCTAATTATTACCATGACATTTATGTAAAAGATTCAGAAGTATTTGTTTATGTTAAATAATCCTGAAATAAAAGTAATATCAAGGAAATTGAAAGGCCAAGGCAGATACTGTAAAATAAAAATAGCTATTTCAGATTTAACTATTTTCTTACAGACTGAATGAATTGATCGTTCAGTTCTATGAATGATTATTTGTTAGAAATGAAAGGCTAAAATAAGTTATAACCTTAGAGACTGTCTCCCCCCAAGAGACAGTCTCTATTATATATTTAAATATATTATAATTTATAGTTTGAATAAAACAACATAATATTATATATGTTGTTTTTCGTGACAGTATAGTTTTAGTAAATAATATAAATCTAAAGAAAATAGGCTGATCGATTAACTCGATCAGCCTATTTTTGAGCGTTTTTGCTCAATGGATACTTATATTATAAAACAAATAATAAAGAAATACAAATTTTTACCTTTTATAAAGGTATAGACATATTTTATTTTCTCGTGATTGATAAATAATAAAAATTTTAGAATTATGCAGAATCCGAATAATATATTGACTGTTATTAACAAACAAAGATAGCATACAGGAGAGGGAAAAATTATGGAATCTAGGTTGCTATTTTTAAGAATTAAAAATAATTATACTCAATCTTTTGTCAGTAACTATATACATTGTTCTCAATCTGCGTATTCCAGATATGAGAGTGGTGCAACAATGGTACCAGTAGATATTTTAGTTAAGCTATCACTTTTGTATTCTACAAGCGTAGATTACATATTATGCTTAACAGATAACCCAGAGTGTTACACAAAATTAAATTGCATAACTATCTCTAATAGAAAGTAATGAGGTGAAGAGATAATGTATTCTGAAAATTTTATTGCTAATGACTGGTTTAATGTAGAGGTATTTAATAAAAATAAGTATACTTTAACGAACCAAGAGAATAAAGATGTAACAGAATTATGGTTACAAATTTTAAAAGGGCTAAAGTTCCCCAACGAATTAAAGGAAACTGTCAGTTACTCTAAAAATTTAAAAGAATTATCTTTAAAAACTCACGCAGAAGTATCTGTATGTATTATTGCTAAGAATGAACAGGATTCAATAAGAAAATGTATTAATAGTATCTATGAATTTTCAGATGAAATTATATTTATTGATACAGGATCAATTGATTCGACAAAAAAAATAGTAAAAGAAATAGCAAGCGAAAAAGTAAAAATATTTGATTATACTTGGCAAGATGATTTTTCAGATGCGAGAAATTATTCAATACAAAAAGCAAGTAAAGAATGGATATTAATTATTGATGCAGATGAATATGTATCTTCAGATGAGCTTATCAAATTAAGGCTCTTAATAGATATGTTAGACAGGTTTAAATTTAAAGATTCATTAAGAGTTAGTTGTGCAATATATCAATTAGATAATGTTATCACACATGGCCAAAGTCGATTATTTAGAAACAATAATAAAATTAAGTATTATGGTCTAATACATGAAGAGTTGAGGAACAACAAAGGATTAGATCCAATTTTTAACGTTGAAAGTGAGATTACTTTTTTCCATGACGGTTACAAAGAAATACTTAGGAAAGAGAAGTGTGAAAGAAACATAAGGCTACTAGCTAAGATGTTAGAAAAAGAGCCAGACAATGTTAGATGGGCATACTTGTATTGTAGAGATTCATTTTCTATAAATTCCAACATTGATTTTGAAAAAATTCTACTTCCATTTTTAATAAAGAATATGGATGAAAGTATATCATATGAGAATATCCTACTTACAAACTATACTCATTTAATCCTATTTCTTATTACTAAGAAATATATAATTGATGGGAAAAGCTCACTTGCAAGTAAATGTATAGAGGTGTTAGAAAAAATGCTACCTAACTCTTCTGATGTTACTTTTTACAAATTTTTAAATAAACAGCATAGTTTGTATGAACAACAATTTGAATTTTTAAAAGAAGTAATTCAATTTAGAAAAAATAATGAATATGATCAATATAGCCAAATAGGGTGTAATTTATTACACTATGATTTATTAATTTCAGGATTACTTTTTGATGTTAAGTCTTATGATTATTCATATCAATACTTTTTAAAATTAGATTTAGCTAACTATTTTTCTGAATTAGAGATTCCTGATGAATACAAAATGTTAATAAATAAGTATCGGGAGAATGAATCATGATTAAGAGACCTCATGTAATGCAAGATAGTATACAAGATTGTGGTGTTGCATGCATAGAAATGATATGTAAATTCTATAATATTAATATAGATAGAAGATATATCCAAGAAGAAACTGGCTATGGAATGATAGGAATATCATTAAAAGCTATGGAAAAATTTTTTTCAAAAGTAGATGCAAACCCAGAAATAGTAAATATATCTAAAATTAATAGGTTAAACAAAGAAAATAGGGAAATGATTAATAACTCACTGCCAGCAATTGTCTTTCTTGAAGAGGAGGAAATTATTAATCATTTTGTAGTAATCTGGCATATTGGTAAGAAAAGAATACTTGTTTCAGATCCTACACATACTAAAAAAGAATGGATAAATAATAAACAGATTGAAAAAAGAGCTATTAGTTATTTATTTGTAGAAAAACCAAAAAATATTTTTTTAAATCGCAGCCCCAAAAAAGTAAGATTTTATGGGAAGTTTATAAAAAGAAATTTAAAAATATTTTCGTTAGTAATGTTCTTTTCTATAATTGTTAGTTTGTTAAGTACTTATCTATCATTTAATTTAGGTAAAAATATAAATATTCTTGAAAAAAATATTCCTTTGCAAGAAAAAACTTTTCTTATTCAAAGTATATCTATAGGTTTTATTGTATTAGCTTTAGTACAAGTAGTAGTTAGCTATTTCAAAAATATTCTAGTTATAAAAGGAACATTTGCTTTTGAAACACAATTATTCAAAAAGTATATAAATAAAATGTTAACTATTCATCCAAAATATTTTCAGTTAAATAGTTCAGGAGAATTTGTATCTAGAATTTCCGATATCTTACAAGTTAGTAACGATGTGATGAACTTTTTCATAAGCGTACTTCTAAACTTTTGTATGTATGTTTTCTCGATAATAACATTGTTTTACTTTAGTAAGGTTATGGCGATTTATCTTGTAGTTATTTCTGCAGTAGTAATATTGTTTTTTGCATATATTTATCCAAAAATCTATCATTTTGGGTACACAATATCTAAATCCAATACTGATTTTCAGAAAAAATTAATTACTTTTATTGATGGATTAGAAGAATTTAGGGCTTTAAATGCTGATAAATACTTTAGTGAGAAAGTCTTAGATAAAATAAATAAATTTATTACTAATAATAAAAAACTACAATTTTTTGGTACAAATAGTAATGTTTTTTTAAGTTTATTCAATACTGTTGGGACAGTAATATTGATAGCTATAGGCAGCTTATTAGTATTAAAGAATAGTATAAATTTAGGAAATTTAACAGTATTAATTTCATTATCAGGAATAGTAGTATCATCCCTAAATCAATTTGGGTCGTTTCAAGCGCAATATGAATCGATGCAGGTGGCTAGTCATAGGATTGAATCTATATTAATAAATATGGAAAATGAGAATGTATGCGGGGAAATAATTTTAGACAAGAAAATAGAATCAATAAGATGTAAACGTGTTTCCATAAAAAAAGGAGATACTTTATTACTCGACACTGTTAACTGTGAAATCTATAGAGGGAAAAATCTTTCAATACGAGGTGAAAATGGTTCAGGTAAATCTACATTAATTAAGTCTTTAGTAAGATTAGATGATGACTATAGGGGACAGATTCTAATTAATAATATTGACATAAAAAAAATCAACTTGGACTGTCTACGATCAAAATTAGTGTTTGTAGAGCCCAATCCTAAATTTTTAGAAGGTACAATTAGAGATAATTTATTATTGGGACATAAAGTTCCGAATAGTATATTTAATAAGTTGATAAGAGATTTTGAAATAAACAAAATATTAGACGATCTACCTTTAGGTATAAACTTTCCTGGAGAAGCTGCAATAAAATGCTTATCTTCTGGACAAAAACAAAAGCTAGCCTTGTTTAGAGGTATTTTAAAGAGACCTGATATTTTACTTGTAGATGAAGGCTTCTCAAATATGGATAAAGAGTATTTGGATAGAATTTTACCTAAATTTGACTCATGGGGAATTAAACTTATAGTAATAGATCATTCAAATCGTGTAACAAAAGATATTGATTATATTACTATGGAAAATTACGATATCAAAAATAGTTGGATGTGATGATAGTGTTACAAAAGAAAGCAAATATGCTCTTGGAAAGCTATGTTAGAGAAATTTATTCCGATAAATTATACACATTGATCCATAAATTAAATAAGAACTTAACTTCAGAAACACTAGAAAATGATTTAAGAAAAGTTGCAGATAAAGTTATTATTTCTGATTTTGATATTGATAAAAATCATGGTCAGGGGCCGATATTATTATGGAATAGTAATAAAGAAGAACTGTTTCTGGGTGTTGTTGAACTAACCAGAGATGGAAAAGTCATTCTAGATGAAAAAAAACGAAAAGTCGATTTAAAAACAAATATAAAAAAAATATTACTATTTAGAATCAAAGTTATTGAAATATGTAAAAAAGAGTCATTAATAACATTTTTTAGTGTAAATAACAATAGTCAAACTTTAAAAAAAAATATACAAACTTCCTTAAATATAATATTAATATTTATAGCTCTACTTGCACTATCTACAGTTTTAGAACTATTAAAAAAATTTGTAATAGATTTTAATCAAACTAACTATTTAGCTATTGCAATTCTTTTAATTTTTGCATTGCTAAGTATAGTATTAATCTTAAGTATTAAAATCTGTGTGAAATACAAAAATATCGTAAGTGATGGTTTTTATGGAATAGTGATATCGTCTTTGTGTATATCAATTTTTTCAATCTATAGCATAGCTATCATAGATTATAAAACAGTGTTAATGGTAGTTTTAGTGGGTACTTTTTTACTAATAAAAGAGATTTTCTCGTCTGTAGGGAGGATTTATGAAGATAAGAAAAAATCTGGAAAGATGTTAAAAGCTATATTGTTTTCAGTAATTACTAGTATTTTCTTATTTATAAATAGCGTTTTAATTATAAAAGGAATTACTACGTATAGTGCTGTTTTAACTTTTATTGTATTTCAGATGGCAATTTTGAATATTTTTTTCATAGTAAAGAGCTTAATACACCTGTACAAAATGTATCGTATCCAATCAATATCTCCCGCATTAACTAATATGCAGCCGCAACTAGTTAGCAATTACAAGAGAATACTAGATCTAAATTATGTAAAAGTCACTGGAAACAATAGTTCATTTAAAAGTATCAATGCAAAATTTATTTATAATTACTTAGTTAATCAAACTTCAGGTGTATATCTTTCAAATGATTTAAACACTGAAAAATATAATTTTGTTATAAATAAAGGGTTAAAGGGAGAAGGTATTTTTTTTGATAAAGATATAAAAGATTTTGTCGAGAAAGTAGGCGTTTCAATTAATGACCTAGACTTCAAAAAAACTATTTTTAACCAGAATATATCAACTTCTGAAAAAAAATTATTGATACTCGCAATCTCTATAATGGAAAATACTGACTATATAATATTGGATCAATTTCTTGATGATTTAGATGAAAAAAATTTTTTAAGTTGTTTAAGTTTGTTAAAGCAACATTATTCTACTGTAATTGTATTTACTTATAGAAAAGAAGAAGTCGATGGTTACTATGAAATTAGTATTGATGATGGGGATTTTTATAGAAGGAGCGAAGAATAAATGAAAAAGATGATTGGTGGGTTAGTAGTAGGTCTGTTTGTTTTAATATTTTTCTGGCAATTGTATTCATTAAATAAAGAAGAGATTGAATATAAAATAACAGATTCTGAGAGTATTGAGAACAAGATTTCTCAAAATAAAGACTTGAATATCTATTTTTTTAAAAAAGGTTGCCAACCATGTAATGTACAAAAAAAAGACTTGAATAAGGTAATTAAAGACAAAAATTTATTAGTATATGGCGTAGACATAGAAGAGAAGAATAAAGAAAGTAATTTACTTTTAGATCAATTAAATATAACACAGACTCCTACTGTAATTATTATCAAAGAAGGAAAAGTGTATAAACGATTAGAAGGAGTATCTTCATATGAATTACTGGAAGAATCTTTGATAAAGGAGTGAAGTAGGAATGAATAAAAAGACTGTTATATTGTTAATTATAGGGTTTACAGCAGTTTCTATAGGAATTGCTTGTTTTCTTCAATTCAAAGACAGGACAAAGGAATTAGAAGTTACCGTAGATCCAATTGCATTAAAGATAAATACAATTACTTCAAATAACTTGGATGGATACTTAAAAAAACATAAAACTGCCTATGTATATTTTGGTAGGCCAGATTGTTCAGATTGTAATGAATTTGATCCAAACCTCATTAAATCAATTGATAAGTATAAAGTTTATGACAAACTTATTTATGTAAATCTTATTGAAGTTAGAAAAGACAAACAATTATGGGAAAAATTTAAACAAAAATATGGAATTAAATATACACCTACTTTAGCAAAGTACGAATATGATGAAAGAAAAAATAAGCAAAAACCCAAATTCATTGTTCAGTGGACACCAGAAAATGGGACTGTTTTGAAAGATTTTGATAATTTCGTTTCAAAAATAGAAAAATAATTTATATCACTTGATTAGTGGAGAGGACGAAAGGAGATAATACTATGTTAAATAAAAAATTATTAGAAAATGGTGTAGTAAATGCTGTAACAATTGATGAACTTGATGCTCAATTTGGTGGAATGAGCAAACGTGATTGTAACTTGATGAAGGCGTGTTGTGCTGGACAAGCAGTAACATATGCTATTCATAGTCTTTTAAATCGATTAGGTGGAGACTCTAGTGATCCAGCTGGTTGTAATGATATTGTAAGAAAATATTGTAAATAAAAATTTCTAATTAGAATAACCGTCCTCTCCACTAATCAAGTGATTAAAAAATGAGTAAAAGATATTATAGATTAATATATTGTGATATAATTAAAATGAAAAGGATTTCTTTGACGAACTATATCATATCAATTTTTATAAGTAAATTAAATAAGTTCAAGCATAGCTATTGTGTAGATTTTATTATAGTTTAAGGAGTGA
>NZ_KV805529.1:0-111093 GCF_001811595.1 Enterococcus sp. HMSC078F03
GCAGTAGTACAAGCGAAAGTAGTACTCCAGGCACAACCAGCGAAACCAGTAATACAAGCGAAAGCAGCACCTCAAGTACGATAAGTGAGAGCGGTAGCACGAGTGAAAGCAGCACGCCAAGCACGTCAAGTGAGAGCGGTAGTACAAGGGAAAGCAGCACGCCAAGCACAACTAGCGAAACAAGTAGTACAAGGGAAAGCAGTGCTTCAATTACGCCAAGTGAACCAAGCAATACAAATGAAAGTAACACTTCAAGTACGACCAGCGCAACCAACAGTACAAGCGAGAGTAGCACCCCAAGCACTGTAAACGCAAACAGCCAAAACAAAGGCGAAAACTCTGTCATTTACGCGGAAGAGTCTAATCAAGATCCTAATGCCTCTCAAAGTAATTCAAAGACCTCTGCCAAGGCTAGTCAAACAAAGGAATCCGCAGCAGAAAACCAAGCAACTAAACAGATACAAACGAAACAAGATTCGTCAGGAACAGTCAAAAAAGCGGATAATACGACTAAAATTGCCAAGAAAAAATTCCCCAAAACAGGGGAACAATCTTCAGCAGTTGGGAGCTTCCTAGGTCTTAGCATGTTATCGTTAGCCATGGCAACCTATTGTTTTAAAGTGAAAAGATAACTCTTTAAAAACGGATAAGTAAACATCCTGAAACAAGAAATAGGACTTGTTTCAGGATGTTTTTATATAAAATTAAAAGAACTACAGTTTTTAGTGAAAAAATACACAAAAGTACTTGAATTTCTGTGATATAAGGGTAAAGTAAAGGAGGACAAAAAACAAAGGAAGTGAAATATTTGTATACACCAGATGAAATTTTAAGTATCAGTATTGAAAATGGTCAGAAAAAAATTCAAAAGCCTTTGGTAGCAAAACTCATTTTAGGATTTATCGGCGGTGCCATGATTTCCCTCGGCTATTTGGCTTATGTGCGTGTTTCCGCCTCTATTCCAGCAGATTTAGCCAGTGTTCAAGCTTTAGTGGGAGCTGCGGTTTTCCCAATTGGTCTAATTGTTATTTTAATGGCTGGTGGTGAGTTAATCACAGGAAATATGATGGCGGTGAGTACGGCTTGGTTTGCTAAAAAGGTTTCTTTCAGAGAATTAATCGTGAACTGGGTCACAATCACATTGGCAAATATAGTTGGTGCCCTATTTGTTGCCTATTTTTTTGGCCATTATTTAGGTTTAACCAGTAGCGGCGCCTATTTAAATCAGGTTCTTTCTCTTGCGGAACATAAAGTTGCAGCAACTTGGCTTCAGGCAATTATTTCAGGTATTGGCTGTAACTGGTTTGTAGGGCTGGCCTTATGGCTTTGTTATGGTGCGAAAGATGCAGCGGGGAAACTATTAGGCATCTGGTTTCCAGTAATGATTTTTGTTGCAATTGGCTTTCAGCATAGTGTGGCGAATGCATTCATCATTCCAGCCGCAATTTTTGAAGGCGGCGTTCAGTGGGGGGATTTTTTCCGTAATTTTATTTTTGTTTATTTAGGTAACATCATTGGTGGCGCTATTTTTGTTTCTGGCTTTTACTATTTAAGCTATCGCAAACATTAAATCCATTTAGCAGATAAAAACCTACACAAAGGCTAAATGCCTTTGTGTAGGTTTTTTCTTTTTAAACAAAAAGGAAAACGGTTGAAAAATTATTGCTAGATTTTTAAAACAATGTTACATTAATGTTACAAAAAGATTTCTGGAGGTAACGAAAAATGAAAAAAATTGTTTTGTTCAGTATGTTAACGTTCAGTGTATTGTCTTTAAGTTTAGCAGGATGTGGAAACAAAAAAACAGCAAGCACAAATGATTCTAAGCCAAAGCAAGAAACAAAGAAAGCCACGCAGAAATCCTCTAGCCAACAAGAAATGAAAAATAGTCATTCGTCTGTCACGGGTCAAAATTCTAATGTGGCAGGGGAAAATCCGTCAGAAAATGCCGCGCAGCCTTCTGCAGGAACTGATGAAACGAATGAAGTCCCTCAAAACCAAGCACCTGATACAAACATTACAATTACCAATGTTGTTTTCAATCCTGAAAGAAATGAAATTAATGGTACTACATTACCTAATGCAACCATTACAGCAACGGTAGTAGGTGATGCTTCTGCACAAGCAGGTGTTTTTTATGCGGATGCCAATGGCAATTTTACAGTAATTAGTCCCAGAGCGGGAGCGACTACTCAATTAATCGCAACCGTTGATCAACGGAATAGTGCACCTGTCCAAATTGACATTCCAAGTTCAGGACAAGAAGCAGCGCTTTCTTTTAGCAATATTACGATTGATCCGAAACAAGGGACAATTTCTGGTAAAACAGCACCTAATGCAACTATTTTAGTGTCACGTGCAGATGATGCGCGGGTGATTTTAGCAAGTTTTACTGCGGATGCCCAAGGGAATTTCACAGCCAGTAATTTAGTTCCCGGCACAAAAAATCGCTTAGATGTTACGTTAAATGGAGAAATAGGGACACCTTACTTGTTTGATTTACCAAATTAAAATAGAAGAGAAGTGATTAAAGCCACCAACGCTAACTAGCGTTGGTGGCTTTGATGGTTTAAGCTTCTTCTTTTTTATGATTGCGGATATGTAAATAGATGGTATTTTTTGAAATACCTAATCGATCGGCAATCTTTATGACAGAATCTTTGAGATTGAAAATTCCTTGATCATATAAACGAATAACAATTTCTTTATTTTGATTCAAATGTGATACATTTGGATCGCTTTCTACTGCTTGTTTTACTTTTGTCAGTGAAGTAGTGATTAATTCGTCAATATTGTCAGAAAAATGTTCAGAATTTTTAAGCTCTTGGGACATATCATTTTGTTGTCCTGAAGGTAATAAGTCTTGCAAGTAGTCAATTAATGGCATTTCTAAATGCATATTGATACAGATTAATCCAATAATACGATCATTTTCACCGATAACTGGAATGGTGGAAGATTTTAAAATAACCCCTTTTTGATTTTTATTGTAGTAGGGTTTCACAGCGTAATCATGTTCCGACTCTACTTGACTTAACATTTTTAACGCCATATCAGTAATGGGGGCACCTTCCTTGCGGTTACTGAAATGGCCATTGATGACTTTGATAGCTGAACTTTCCAAATTTTCTAAACTATGAAGAATGACTTCATGGGTACTACCAAAGAAGTTCCCTAATCCATCAAGCATTAAGGCATGTGAATGTAAGATTTGTTTATCTACTTCACTTAAACGTAAATATGACTCCAAGTGATATCCTCCCCTACACTGAAATTAATTTTAGTGTAATACTTTTTTAATGGAAAAGCAATAAGATTCTTTACGTTAAAAAAAATACATTGACTAAACTTTTGTTTAGTCGTATACTCTGAATGTGGAATGAAATTTTTATTACTCATTGTACTTTAGTTCATCAGAATGCTCGCTCATTCTTTCACTTGTTGAGCAATAAAAATTTTATTCAGGAGTACCATCCGTTATAAAAAAATATAGTTGGAGGCAAAGAAATGAAAACGTTATCAGGAATCTTGATGTTAGTCTTAGTTTTATGTGGCATGTCCCTATTCTCTTTTAAAGCACCGCGAGGGAAAAAATCTTTAAGTGCTTTGTCTGGTGCAGCTTGTGCCACCTTTCTACCAGAGGCATTTTTGCGGTATGCAGTAGGCGGCGTTTTTCATTTAGATTATGTGTCGCAAATTGGTGAAACTATGGGTAGTCTAGGTGGTTTAGCAGCTGGAGCTCTTGTGCCGCTGGCTTTCGGGATTAGTCCAGTTTTTTCAATTATTTTAGGTCTGTCATTGATTAAAGTCAGCTTGTTACCAGCTTTTATTACCGCGTATCTTTTATCTTTTGTTGTTGAGCAGATGCAAAAACGTATTCCAGAAGGGATTGACTTATTAGTCGTTATTTTAGTCATTCCAGTCGCTGCTTCGTTAGTTGCTGGTTTTATTCAACCCGTTGTATTAGGTGTCCTAGAAGTTATTGGGGGCACGATTTTAAGTGCAGTAGATGGCAATCCATATGTGATGGGCGCAATTTTAGGTGCTATTATCCCGATTGTTGGTATGACACCGTTAAGTTCAATGGTTTTAACTGCCTTGATTGGTTTGACTGGTGTACCAATGGCTGTCGGTGCGTTGACTTGTTACGGCAGTTCCATTGTCAATGCGGCGCTATTTAAAAAGTTAAAACTAGGCACAGCTTCAACCCCGTTAGCTGTAGCAATCGAGCCACTAACACAAGTCGATATCATCAGTTCCAATCCAATTCCTATTTACGCAACGAATTTATTTTCTGGAATGGTTAGTGGTATTGTAGTGACTTTCTTTGGCTTAAAAGTACCTGTGACAGGAATGGCAACGCCGTGGGCTGGTTTACTTGTGACATTAGGTAACAATGCCATTCAAACGACTTTACTAGCAGTAGCGATTATCACAGTGGTCAGTCTGATGTTTGGATTTTTAGGTGCGCTGGTCTTTAAACGTTACAGAATTGAAGCGGTGGATAATACACCAGAATTTGAAGGAACGACGGAAGTAACCAGTGAGAAAGAAAAAGAAGCAGTAAAAACCAAAGGAGGAGTTACGTATGAACACAGCTATGGCCATCAATAAACCTAAAAAAGTGAACAAAGTAATGAACTACAAAAGTTGTTTTGACATTATCGGTCCTATTATGATTGGTCCATCTAGTTCGCATACAGCTGGAGCATTAGCGATTGGCTTAGCGGCAAGAAAGTTATTCGGCGGAACGCCAGAAAAAATTGTGATTAAATACTATGAATCTTTTGCAGACACGCATAAAGGACATGGGACTGATTTTGCAATTATTGGTGGAATTCTTGGACTAGCAGCAGATGATGCCAACGTAACACAATCCATTGAACTTGCGGAAGAACAAGGAATCGAGATTCAATTTTTAGAAATGAGTGAAGAAAGTCCAGTGAAGCATGCTAATACAGCATGTGTAACACTCAGTGATGCAACGCACGAAATTCATTTAACAGGAATTTCTGTAGGTGGCGGCACTATCGAGGTGAAATACATTGAATTAGACGGTTTCAATGTCCAACTACATGGTCCTTTACCTATTTTGTTAGTCATTAATCAAGAAGAGCAGGCGATGCAAGCTTTTAAAGATACGTTACAAAAAAATAATATTCAAGTGAATGCTGTGTCTCGTTATGTGGAAGGGGATCAAATTTTATTCATCTTTGACTTAGATTCGGCACCAATTTCCTCGGTGAAAGAACAACTGTTTTCACTAGATGACACATCGAAAATAATCTTATTATGATAGGAGTTTGACATATGTACCTTTCGATTGAAGAATTTATCGATAAAGCTGAAAAAACAGGAAAAAAAATCTCTGATTTGATGATTGAGCAAGAAATGGAGCGTAGCCAAAAAAGCTATGAAGAAATTTGGACACAGATGGGTCAAAATTTGGATGTCATGGATGCAGCTGTTAAACGCTCGCAAGAAGGAGCAGGCGTTTTTTCTCCTACTGGGTTAACGGGCGGTGATGCGGCACGTTTAAAAAAATACCGCGCAGCTGGCAAAACGTTATCAGGTGATTTAATGATGTCTGCAGTTCAAGCCGCACTAGGTACTAATGAAGTCAATGCAGCAATGGGCGTTGTTTGCGCAACGCCAACTGCTGGTGCAAGTGGCACCTTACCAGGGGTTTTAACAGCGATTAAAAATACCTTGAATTTAACGCGTGATCAACAAATTCGTTTCTTGTTTACCAGTTCTTTATTTGGGATGGTCACAGCCAACAATGCGATGATTGCTGGTGCAGTTGGTGGATGTCAAGCCGAAGTAGGCAGTGCTTCAGCGATGGCCGCCGCCGCAGCTGTTGAAGCGGCTGGCGGAACACCACGCCAATCTTCTGAAGCTTTTGCTATGGCTTTAGGGAATCTATTAGGTTTAGTTTGTGACCCAGTGGCTGGGTTAGTCGAAATTCCTTGTGTCAAACGAAATACAGTAGGTGCAGGCAATGCGTTAATCGCTGCAGATATGGCTTTAGCTGGAATTGTAAATAAAATACCAGCAGATGAAGTAGTGGAAGCCATGAATAAAGTCGGCCGTCAATTACCACGAGAATTGAGAGAAACGGGTTTAGGTGGCTTAGCTGGCACAGCGACTGGCCAACGAATGAAGAATGAGATTTTTGAAAAAGTAAAATTCACCATTGTTTAAAATTTAATCATGAAGAGGGAAATAAGATGCTGGATATGAAAAAAATTCGCCAAAATGTAGAAGTGGTGCAGAAAAAGTTAAAAACACGTGGTGTGGACGAGGAAGTTTTATTACGCTTTTTGGCTTTAGATGAAGAGCGGAGAGCGTTACTTGTTAAAGTTGAAGAATTGAAAAAACACCGTAATCAGGTATCAGGAGAAATTGCACAATTAAAGCGTGCACAAAAAGATGCTTCACAACAATTGCTAAATATGCAAGAAGTTAGCGAGCAAATTAAAGTTTTAGACCAAGAAGTTGTTCATTTGCAAGAACAATGCACAGCCATTGCAGAACGTCTGCCTAACTTACCTCATGAGAGCGTGCCTGTTGGTGCAGACGAAGCCGCTAACGTAGAAGTTCGGCGGTGGAGTACGCCGAAAACTTTTTCATTTGAACCGAAACCACATTGGGAAATCGGTGAAGCCTTAGGAATTTTAGATTTTGAAAGAGGCGCGAAAGTATCTGGTAGCCGTTTTCTTTATTACAAAGGCTTAGGGGCTCGTTTAGAACGAGCGGTCTATAATTTTATGTTAGATCAACATGTTAATGAACATGGTTATACCGAGGTGATTCCTCCTTATTTGGTCAATAGCAAAGCAATGTTTGGCACCGGTCAGTTTCCTAAGTTCAAAGAAGATGTTTTCCAAGTTGCAGAAAGTGATTTGACGCTGATCCCCACAGCGGAAGTCCCATTAACTAACTACTATAATAATGAAATTTTAGAGGCGCAAGAGTTACCGATTTATTTTACTGCTTTAAGTCCTTCTTTTCGCTCGGAAGCGGGTAGCGCAGGCCGTGATACCCGAGGATTAATTCGTTTACACCAGTTCCATAAAGTAGAAATGGTTAAATTTAGTGATGCAGAACACTCCTATGAAGAATTAGAAAAAATGACCAACAATGCTGGAGACATTTTAGAAAAATTGGGCCTCCCTTATCGAGTGATTACTCTTTCGACAGGTGATATGGGCTTCTCGGCAGCGAAAACCTATGATTTAGAAGTTTGGATTCCGGCACAGAAAACGTATCGAGAAATTAGTTCTTGTTCAAACTGTGAAGACTTCCAAGCACGTCGGGCGTTGATTCGTTATCGTGATAAAACGGGTCAAGTTCAATATGCTCATACTCTTAATGGGTCAGGACTTGCTGTTGGTCGAACAGTGGCTGCCATTTTGGAAAATTATCAAAATGAAGATGGCACGGTAACGATTCCAGAAGTTCTACGTCCTTATATGGGCGGTTTAACGAAAATAGATTAAAAAAGAAGGTTGATGTCACAACATCAACCTTCTTTTTTATTTCGTTAAATCCGTTAACCAATGCCCAATTTCTTGAAAAACTGTTGCTTTTTCCGTTTCTAATAAAATTTCATGACGCAAAGTGGGAAATAGCCGTAACGTCACGTGCTGAAAACCTGCATGCTTTAATTGCTTTTGAATTTTCGCTGGTCCCTTGCTGAAATCACCAACTGGGTCTTCAGCGCCACTAATGATTAAAATAGGCAATTCTTTTGGGATCGCTTGGTACCAATTCCTTTGATTGGCTCGTTTAACAAGCGAAAAAAGGGTAGCAAAACCATTGTTGGTAAATACGAAGCCCATTAATGGGTCATTTTCATAGTCAGCCACATTGGCTTGATTTTTAGAGAGCCAATTAAAGGAACTTGCTTCAGGAAATTTTTTGCTAAAAGAACCAAATGCCAGCTTATCAATGAACGGAGCTGGTTTTTTCGGCTGTTTCTCGGCCATTTTTTTAATAAAAGGCAATGCGGCGGTTAAAGGTAACGGACTTGTTCCAGTGCCCATGAAAATGACTCCTTGCATAGTCACAGGATAGTCTTGCAGGTAGTTGCGCAAGGCGAAAGACCCCATGCTGTGACCCATCATAAAATAGGGCAATTGTGGATAGTGATTCATAGCCCATTGTTTCACTTGATGAATATCTGTAACGACATTTTCAGGCCCTTGTTCTCCAAAAAAACCATAGATCGGTGAGCTTGGTTGTACAGATTCGCCATGACCTAGATGATCATGCCCAATTACGGCAAACCCCAATTGATTTAAAAAACGAGCAAATTCATCATAACGTTGGATATGCTCTGCCATGCCGTGAATCAATTGAACTACGGCTTTGGGTGAAGGACAGGGCCAATGACGTACATTGAGCTGAGTTTGTTGATCGTTTGAAGTGAGTATGAATTGTTCAGTCATAAGAAACCCTTTCTTTGCTTTTTGATTATTATACAAAAAAAAGACGGTGTTCAAAAGAAAAACTCATTATTTTATTAGAATAAAATTACATTACAGCTTTTATTCTTTAATAACTAAATGCAAAGGTTGACCAAAAAATAACTTTATATACAAGCTTTTGGACAAGCAATGTTTTTTAACATTAAAACAATTGACATTGTTTTCTAATTATAATATATTTGTTTTATAATTTAGGAAGGAGTGATAAAATGAAAAAGATTAACGAAACGGTTGCAAGAGAAGTTAAAGCTGGTTTTCATTGGCATTGTTGGTTGTGTAATGCAGGTGGTGGAAGTAAAGCAGGTTACTTAAGACATGTGCAAGTATATAACCATATTTTTGTTTCATATTGGAGATAAAATGTTGTCTTTTCAAAAGAATACAGTTTTAGTCAACAAAAATTGTATTCTTTTGAAGTTGCACAGATAATATGAGGATTGTACGAATGAAAAATATGAAGGTATTATACAATATCTTAGCTTTGTTAGTTATTACAGGATGTGCTACACCTGAGTCTCTAGTGCATAAGCAAGATGATGACTCGGCTATCGATGTGGTTGAAACGTATTCAGAAGCAGAACAAATAGCCTTTCCCTATTATTATGTTCAGTTAGTTGAAGTGAGTAGATTAAAAAAGGAAGCTAACAATAGTATAAAATTAACACTTAATTTATTGAATGATGGAGTTCCTCAGAATACACAGATAAAAGATATATTTTCAGTTAAGGCTTTACAAGGTGAAGTTAATTTGAAAAATTTATCCACTAAAATTGAGGGAGATAAATTTTTAAAAACGAGCACAGTAGTTGTTGAATTTCTGTTAGTATCTGATGAAGAAGTAATATTTGAATTTACTTCCACATACAAAGAACAAATAAAAAAACATTATAGCGTATTTTTAGAATGAATTGCAGGTTAGATAATGAATATTAAGTTGATAGATGTAAAAGTACTGACTCAAAAAAATTTTTTTCTTTATCAAATTGATTTTGTTGAATTCTCTAGCAAAGAAGTCTCTTTTATTATAGGAAAAAGCGGCGTAGGTAAATCAACGCTTTTAAACATACTCGCAGGTGAACATCCGTATTTTACGGGAGAATTTGTTCTAGATGAAAAAAAAGTCTGTTTAGATACGAGGAAAAAATTGATATCGTATAGGCGGAGCATAGGTTATGTTCACCAAGATTTTCAACTAATTGAATGGTTAAGTGCGTATGAAAATATTGCTTATCCCTTAAAAATCAAAAAAATTCCTAGTCAGATTATCAAAAAACAGGTCGAGAAACTAGCTGTGGAATTAAAAATTACAGAGTTACTACACACGAGAATCTCTCTTCTTTCAGGAGGAGAGAAACAACGGGTTGCTATTGCTAGGGCAATTATAAAAAATCCTGAACTTATTTTGGCAGATGAACCTACAGGAAATTTAGATCCAGATACATCAAAAAAAATAATGAATATTTTATACCGTGTAAGTAATAAGTATAATATCCCTCTAATCGTGGTTACACATGACTATGATCAGATTCCATCAATAAAGAAGAAGATTTACGAAATAACAGAAAAAAAATTGAATGAAGTTATAGAGGTGGAGAATTGACTATAAATAGGTCTAATTACTTATTAAAAATAAAATCAATCAGTAAATATTTCTATTTTTCAATGTTTATTAACTTATGGATTACTGTGTTTGTCCGATTATATTTTTATGTCTATTTATTTAAAAAGAGCCAAGAAAAGGATGCTCAAAACATCTCTCCAATTTTCCATTTGTTTAATAATGATACTTCAGAAGAATTAATTTTCTTGTTAGCAATGCTGGAAGTGAGTTTGTTAGTATTAATAATTGCATTATTTTTATTTTTTATTTTTTACATTGTTATGCAATTAAAGAGACGATTCTTGTTGTCACAACAAGAACTACAGATAAAAACATCCCTTGGATGTAGTCCGCTACAATTGACTAAAGAGTTTTGTTTAAAATTATTAACAGGTACATGGATAGGAAGTGGTATAGGGATATCTATAACAAGTATTTCATATTTCTATCTGTATGACTTTTTAATCGATACTCGTGCTCAAGTTTTTTTAATTACTCCTTTCAATTTTTTCTTATTTTATGATTTGAAACTATTTTTAGGGGTACTTATTTTTTGTGGAATTCAATTTATTTTTGTATATCAAAAAGTAATATCTAAATATTTCAAAATAGGGGGAAGATATGTTTAAAAGGATAAGACAAACAGAAATAAAGGATTGTGGACCAGCTTGTTTAGCAACCATCGTAAACCTTTCTGGTGGGAAGTTATCTCTGGTGACAGCTAAAGAATTAACAAAAACAAGTGAATCTGGGACTACGATTCAAGGAATACTGGATGGATCAAGGAAATTAAACTTAAATCCTGAAGGGCTTGAAGGTAATTGGGCTGAATTAATTGAAGGTATACAAAATAATGAAATACATCTGCCTTTTATAGCACATATCATTACAAAATCAGGTTTAGCTCATTTTGTAGTAGTGGAAGCTATAAATAAAAAGCATATCAAAATCTTTGACCCAGCTCTGGGGATTTTAAAACAAGAATTAAAAGATTTTCAATCTACTTGGACAGGAAGAATAGTGAACTTTGATATAGATAAAATAAAAAATTCTGTTCCTAAGATGAAAAATCACAATTTTTATTATGAGAGCTTAAAGCAAGAAAAAGGAACCTTGAGCATTGTTTTATTTTTTTCAATCATAATGGCATTAATTTCTTTTATAGGAAGCTTCTCTTACCAAAAATTTATAGATACTTTTATATTACAGACAGAAAAAAGCGTGCAGAAAATACATACATATAACTTTTTTGAAAAAATCTATCTAAATATACTTGATAATTTTAATTATTTATTTATGGCTATCATTTTGTTATATCTATTTCAATGGATTTTAGGAATAGTACGTACGTTGTTTATAGCTAAAATGTCAAAGCGTATGAATGATAGCTTGTTCTCAGTTTTTTTGAATAAGCTTATAAATATGGAGATAGTTAACTTAAAAAGTAAAAACAGTGGAGAAGTGCTGACAAGATATAATATAGCTACACAAGTACAATCAATATTGACTAGACTAGTACTATCGCTGTTTTTGGAATTTTTTATAGCATTAGCAGGTGGAGCTATCTTATTTGTTATAAGTAAGGAACTTTTTAGTATTACCTTAGGAATATTTTTTAGTTATTTATTAATTACTATATTGTTTATTAAGCCTTTAAATAAAGTTAATACTAAAATTATAGACATAAATTCAAGAACAATTACTTCATTAAATGAGATTTTAAATGGATATGAGACAGTTAAAGTTTTTCAATTAGAAAATTTTTTTACTAGAAAATTTTTAAAAAATGCAAAAAAACTGACTTCTCAAGAAAAAATTAGTGTAATTTATCAGAACGTACAATCTAGTATCATTATTTTGATCGAATCAGTAGGCACACTTTGTGTATTATGGCAAGGGGGGATATTAGTAATTAATGGAGGTATAAGTATTGGGCTACTAATAGCCTATATATCACTGATAACTTATTTTACTTCACCAGTAAAAAACATCATTGAATATCAAAAAGAGATACAAAACGTAGTTGTTATGGTTAGAAAGTTAAATGATATCATTCATGTGACAAAAGAAGAAACTGAATCTATCGCAAAACAAATAGACTTCAATAATTCAAAAAAATTATCTGTAAAGAAACTTCGATTTTCTTACGGAGCTACTTCTTATGTTTTGAAAGATTTTTCAGAAGAATTTTATTTTGGAAAAACATATGGTATCTACGGTAAAAATGGCAGTGGCAAAAGCACTTTAAGTAATATCTTAGCATCACTTTATAAACCAGACCAAGGACATATATACCTTGGTAACAACGATATTTTCAATAATATAAGTTCCTATAGAAAAGACGTTATCCAGATAACGAGCAGACCGTTTATAATGGCTGGAACAGTAAAAGAAAATCTGTTCTTAGAAGCTGATTCATTTGATGATGAATATATTTATGATATTTTAAAAAATATAGGATTGGAAGAAGTAATAAATTCCTTTCCTTTAGGATTAGATACAGTAATAGCAGAGGGTGGAATTAATTTATCAAGTGGACAAAAACAAAAAATAAATTTGGCTAGAGCATTGTTAAGGAAGCCAAAAATACTTATTTTAGATGAGGCCATGAGTAATTTGGATCAGAGCAGTAAAAGGAAAATATTAGAATATATCAGAGATACATTACCAAAGAGCTTAAGGATATATATAGCTCATGACGAAAAATCTTTAGATTTTGTGGATGAGAAAATTATATTGAATTGAACTGTTTAATTTTATGTAAATAGTTATCTGATAATTAGTAGTAAGAGATTCAATGAAATAATTGTATCTCCAGAGGAAAGTATCCTCTGGAGATTTTTATCTTTAATAAAAATAGCAATGATGTCAAAAAATAGTCGATTTCACTAAGTGACGAATTATGGGTGGTACAAATACTGCTGGAAATAGTTGTTAACTTCAAGGGCATCTTCTTTATTTTTTGAAAGAATTAAGATAGTATCATCCCCAGCGATGCAGCCCAAGATATGAGGGTTGTGGATACGTATGCGATCAATTAAAACCCCGATGGCTTGCCCGTTGCCAGGTAAGACGGTTAAAAGATTTGTGAACTCTATTTGTGTTAAAGAAACACCAGTTTCAATAATAATGTCAACAAGACGTTCTTCATCTGTTTTATATTTTGGACGAAGGGCAGAATTATTCAAGATACGATAATAGGCTTCTCCTTGACCATTGTCTACTTTGTTTAAATTCAGCTCACGAATGTCACGAGAAATAGTTGCTTGTGTGGTGTGAATATTTTCTTTTTCCAATAATGCTAGTAATTCACTTTGTGTATGGATTTCATTTTCTGTGACCAATCGCTTAATCATCGTTTGGCGTTTTAATCGGTTCATTACTTTCCTCCAGTTCAGTTAATCATGCAAAAAAAACATCATTGCTGTTATTTAAAACGGTGCCAGTAATTCCCTAAAATCACTGTACAACGTTTTACTAAATTGTGCAAGTCTCACTTTTTTAAATGCGAAATATCCGACAAAGTCAATGAGAACCTTTTAGCTAAACGACCCTTTTTCTATTCTAATTAGAGAGATTCTGCTAGTATTGCTTTGTAAATGTCTGGAGGAAGGGTGTTATTTGTGAATAAGCAAACACGCCAAAGTTTGATTAAAAAAATCATTCAAACAACTGTAATTCATAGTCAAAATGAGTTGTTAAGAGAATTAAAAAAGCGCGAGATAAATGTCGCACAAGCAACGATTTCACGGGATTTATGGGAATTAAAAGTCGTCAAAGCATTAGATGAGTCTGGCGAGATGCGGTTAACGATTTTTGAACAATTCACTTCTTTAGAAGAACGAAAAAAAGAACAGTTGATACAAGCAATTCGTGAGGTAGTGACCAAAGTTGAACGTGTCGCCTTTTTACTAGTGGTTCATACATTACCAGACAACGCAACATTGTTTTCAGCTGTACTTGATGAAGTGTCTTTGTGTGAAAAGAAATGTTCTGTCGCTGGCTTCGACACTGTTATTATTGTTTCATCATCCGAGGAAAAAGCACAAGAACTAGAGCAGTATTTTCAACAATTTATTCAGCCAACACCTTTGTCAAAAAGTAACGCATAAAAGGAAGGGAACCAGAAGTCGTTTTGACTGCTGGCTCCCTTCCTTTTACCTCTGTAAGATTATAACTTTATGAAGTGCATGAAAAAATAATTTTTTTTGAATAAATGCATTTTTTTTTATTTAATTATGCATTATTTTTTTAGAATATCTATGAAAGCGCATTCTTTTAGGCTGGAAATATGCATAAGAAAGAATACCGTTGTATATTTGGTATTTTGTTTGGCAAATGGCTCACGTCCTAGGTTAATCAGGTCTGTTATTCTGTGTTTGTAATTAAGTTGAGGAGGTTATTTCACATGAGTCATCCAATTAATGTATTTTCTGAAATCGGGAAATTGAAAACAGTGATGTTACATCGTCCAGGTAAGGAATTAGAAAATTTAATGCCAGATTATCTGGAGAGATTGTTGTTTGATGATATTCCGTTTTTAGAAAAAGCACAAGCAGAACATGATGCATTTGCAGAGTTGTTACGATCAAAAGATATCGAAGTGGTCTATTTAGAGGACTTAGCTGCTGAAGCGTTGATTAATGAAGAGGTCCGCCGACAATTTATTGACCAATTCTTAGAAGAAGCCAATATTCGCAGCGAATCAGCAAAAGAAAAAGTTAGAGAGTTAATGTTAGAAATTGACGACAACGAAGAACTTATTCAAAAAGCGATTGCAGGCATTCAAAAACAAGAATTACCTAAATATGAGCAAGAATTTTTAACAGATATGGTTGAAGCGGATTATCCATTCATTATTGATCCAATGCCTAACTTATACTTCACACGTGATAACTTTGCGACAATGGGGCACGGGATTTCTTTAAATCATATGTATTCAGTAACTCGACAACGGGAAACCATTTTTGGGCAATACATTTTTGATTATCATCCTCGTTTTGCTGGAAAAGAGGTTCCTAGAGTCTATGATCGTTCAGAATCAACCAGAATTGAAGGTGGCGATGAATTAATTCTTTCAAAAGAAGTGGTGGCCATTGGGATTTCTCAAAGAACGGATGCCGCGTCAATTGAAAAAATTGCGAGAAATATTTTTGAACAAAAATTAGGATTCAAAAATATCTTGGCTTTTGATATCGGTGAACATCGTAAATTCATGCATTTAGATACCGTTTTTACCATGATTGACTATGATAAATTTACGATTCATCCAGAAATCGAAGGTGGTTTGGTTGTTTACTCGATCACTGAAAAAGCAGATGGAGACATCCAAATTACAAAAGAAAAAGATACATTAGATAACATTTTATGCAAATACTTGCATTTAGACAATGTTCAATTAATCCGTTGCGGCGCTGGGAATTTAACCGCAGCAGCCCGTGAACAATGGAACGACGGTTCAAATACATTAGCAATTGCCCCTGGGGAAGTTGTTGTTTACGATCGGAATACGATTACGAATAAAGCGCTAGAAGAAGCAGGCGTGAAATTGAATTACATTCCAGGAAGTGAACTAGTACGTGGCCGTGGTGGCCCTCGTTGTATGAGTATGCCACTTTACCGTGAAGATCTTTAAAAAACACCCAAAAATAGGAGGAATCATCATGAATTCAGTATTTCAAGGACGTAGTTTATTAGCAGAAAAAGATTTTACAAGAGCAGAATTAGAGTATTTGGTAGACTTCAGTATTCACTTAAAAGAATTGAAGAAAAAAGGGATTCCACATCACTATTTAGAAGGAAAAAATATCGCTCTTTTATTTGAAAAAACTTCGACACGGACACGCTCTGCATTTACTACAGCAGCGATTGATTTAGGGGCACATCCTGAGTATTTAGGCGCCAACGATATTCAATTAGGTAAAAAAGAATCTGTTGAAGATACAGCGATTGTTTTAGGTAGTATGTTTGACGGGATTGAGTTCCGTGGGTTTAGTCAAGAAGTAGTGGAAGATTTAGCGAAATATTCTGGTGTTCCTGTTTGGAATGGTTTAACGGATCAATGGCATCCAACACAAATGATTGCGGACTTTATGACAGTGAAAGAAAACTTTGGTCGTTTAGAAGGAATCACTTTAGTATATGTCGGCGATGGCCGTAACAACATGGCAAACAGCTTGTTAGTGACAGGTGCTATTTTAGGCGTAAATGTTCGCATTTGTGCACCAAAAGAATTGTTCCCTTCTGATGAAGTCGTTAATTACGCAAAAGAATTTGCGAAAGAATCTGGTGCAGAATTAATGATTACAGACGACGTTGCTAAAGGCGTTAAAGGAGCCAACGTGTTATATACAGACGTTTGGGTGTCCATGGGTGAAGAAGATAAATTTGAAGAACGTGTCAATCTGTTGAAACCTTATCAAATTAATATGGCTATGTTAGAAAAAACCGAAAACATGGATGGCGATTTAATCGTATTACACTGTTTACCAGCCTTTCATGATACGAAAACACAATACGGAGAAATGGTTGCTGAAAAATTTGGCATTACTGAAATGGAAATTACGGATGAAGTCTTCCGCAGTAAATATGGTCGTCAATTTGAAGAAGCAGAAAACAGAATGCATTCTATTAAAGCGATCATGGCAGCTACTTTAGGCAACTTATTCATTCCTCGTGTGTAGGAAGCAACTGAAAAAACATTGAAAAAAGAATAGTTGTTTCGCCCTTTAAGAGTTTCTTTTGAAGGGCGGCCTATTCTTTATTATGATAGGAAAGAAGGATTTGTAATGGGGAAAAAAATGGTCGTTGCACTAGGCGGAAATGCCATCCTTTCAAATGATGCTAGCGCACACGCACAACAGCAAGCATTAGTTCAAACATCTGCCTATTTAGTTCATTTAATTAAACAAGGGCATCGGTTGATTGTTTCACATGGCAATGGTCCACAAGTCGGTAATCTATTATTGCAACAACAAGCAGCTGATTCTGAAAAAAATCCAGCAATGCCGCTAGATACGTGTGTTGCTATGACACAAGGAAGTATCGGCTACTGGTTGTCCAATGCGCTTAATCAAGAATTAAATAAAGCAGGAATCAAGAAACAAGTGGCTACTGTTTTAACACAGGTGGTGGTGGATCCAGAAGATGAGGCTTTCAAAAATCCAACAAAACCGATCGGTCCATTTTTAACAGAAGCTGAAGCCAAAGAAGCAATGCAAGCAGGTGCTATTTTTAAAGAAGATGCAGGACGTGGATGGCGCAAAGTCGTTCCAAGTCCTAAGCCAATTGACATCCACGAGGCTGAGACTATTAATACCTTAATAAAAAATGATATAATTACCATTTCATGTGGTGGCGGCGGCATCCCTGTCGTAGGACAAGAATTAAAAGGTGTCGAAGCAGTAATTGATAAAGATTTTGCTTCTGAAAAACTAGCAGAATTAGTGGATGCGGATGCACTAGTTATTTTAACTGGCGTGGATTATGTGTGCATTAATTATGGCAAACCAGATGAAAAACAATTAACCAATGTCACTGTAGCAGAGTTGGAAGAATACAAACAAGCGGGTCATTTTGCACCAGGTAGTATGTTACCGAAAATTGAAGCCGCCATTCATTTTGTAGAAAGCCAACCTAATAAACAAGCAATTATCACTTCTTTGGAAAACTTAGGAAGTATGAGCGGCGATGAAATCGTAGGAACGGTTGTGACAAAATAAAGTATAGTATTTAGGAGAATTAAGATGATGATAGAGAAAATAATCACTAAAAATAATCAAGATTTTCAATACTTTTCTGAATCAGAACTAACAGAATTGCGTAACGAGAGTTTCGTTCGCTCCTATAAAAAAGGCCAAGTCCTTTTTTATCCAGGTGATCCGAGAAATCATTTAATTTTATTGGTTTCAGGTGTCATTAAAATTGAAAAAAATGATCGCAGTGGTAATTTTTCCTATCTGCATTTTATGAAAAAGCAGGCTCTTTTTCCGAGAATCGGACTGTTTCAAGATGAGGTTCATTACGACTCCGCGATTGCCTATACGGATATTGAGGTTGTATTTGTGCCAGTTAAACTGTTTGAGCGTTTTCTCCAAAATAATCCCCAGCAATTGATTCATTGGATTCAAGAACAATCGGTCCTTTTAAAAGAAAGCATGATCAAAATCCAAAAAGGAACAACCAATGATGCATGTGAACGGATTGTGACATCACTGGCGATGTTATTAAATGATTTAGGAGAACGAATTGACAACAGAGAACGCGTTGCAATTGCTTGTCCAATTACCATTAATGACATTGCACGAATGAGCGGAACTACGCGGGAAACAGCAAGCAGTGTTATGAAAAAATTAGTCCAAATGAACCGTATTAGCTACAGTCATAAATTCTTAACTTTTCTAGATACACCATTCTTTATTGATCGATTGAGTAATTAATCATAGAGAAGGGAGATACAGGAAAGTAGGTTCCTGTATAAAAGGATATGGCAGAAAAAAAGAAGAAAAACAAAAAACAGCTTTCGTCTTTTAGTATTTTATTTATTATTTTAATTGTTTTAGGTATCGTAACGGTCTTGCTAAATGGCCAGCCATTTACCCCAAGAGAAATTGATGGCAAAATGGTTGACCACGTGGTAGGGGCCAAATTATCGGATATTATCATGGCTCCATTCAATGGGTTTAAAGATGCCATTGAAATTAATATTTTTATTTTAGTACTCGGTGGCTTTTTAAATATTGTGACGCAAACTGGGGCTCTTGAAGCAGGGATTCAATCAGTCGTTAAAAAGTTAAAAGGGAACGAATTGAAAATCATTCCGATTTTAATGATTTTATTTTCTATTGGTGGGTCGACTTATGGAATGGCAGAAGAAACAATTCCTTTTTATGGTTTATTGAGTGCCACCATGGTCGCCGCTGGTTTTGATACGTTTGTCGCAGTGGGGACTGTGCTATTGGGTGCAGGATCAGGTGTTATCGGTTCAACGGTTAACCCTTTCTCCACAGGGGTAGCGATGGATGCGTTACGAGGTATTGGCATTCAGCCGAATACAGGAATTATTTTAATTGTCGGTGCTATTTTGTGGGCGGCCTCTACCAGCTATTCTATTTTCATTGTGATGCGTTATGCGAAAAAAGTGAAGGCTGACAAAGGTTCAACAATTTTATCTTTACAAGAACAAGAGGATATGGAAAAAACGTATGGACAAGCAGCGTCGAAAGAAATGCCATTTACGAATCGTCATAAAAAAATCTTAATGGTATTCGCTTTCTGTTTTGTCGTTATGATTGTTTCCTTAATTCCATGGAACGACTTTGGAGTGACGATTTTCAAAGGCTGGACGTCTGTTTTAACAGGCAACAGTTTCGGTGACTGGTACTTTGGCGACTTAGCGATGTGGTTCTTCCTTTTAGGGATCATTGCTGCCTTGATTGGTCGCTTTACTGAAAAAGAAACCATTGAAGCATTTATCGACGGTGCCAAAGATATGTTATCCGTTGTTTTAATCATTGTAGTTGCTCGCGGGGCATCTGTTTTGATGTCTAAAACGTATTTAGATTCATTTATCCTTGATAAAGCGGCAGGCTTATTACAAGGACTCTCCCCAGTTTTATTTGTCATCGGTGCCTTTGTTTTATACTTAGGTTTATCTTTCCTAATTCCTTCAACTTCTGGCTTAGCGTACGTTTCCATTCCTGTAATGGGTGCGTTAGCTAAAAACATTGGTTTAAGTCCAGAAGTGATGGTTATGATTTTTGCTTCAGGTTGTGGTTTGATTAATTTGATCACGCCAACATCTGGTGTCGTAATGGGTGGTTTGGAAATTTCCAAAGTTCAATATGCCACTTGGACAAAATTCATGGCCAAACCAATGATTGTCTTAGGCTTAATTAACCTAATTATCTTAATTGGCGCGATGTTACTCTTTAGCTAATCAAAAATTTTTTATGTTAGGGCTTCGGCTTTCGGAAAAAAGAAGAAGCAATGAAACAACAGCGACTACCTAAAAGTAGTCGCTGTTGTTTCATTTTGATAATTGTTGAATTAACAATTTTGCGACAGCGCGGACAGAAAAAGGGTTTTGCCCAGTGATTATAAGGCCATCTTGATACGCAAATTCTTTATAGGGGCGTTTTTTCGCAAAAGTAGCACCATGTTCTTTGGCAATTGTTTCGTTTAAGAAAGGAACAACTGCTTTTTTCATGGCTAAAATTTCTTCTGCAGTAGTGAAGCCAGTAATGGTTTTATCTGCAATCAAATAATTTCCTGACGCATCTTTGACATTTAAAAGACCAGCAATTCCGTGACAAACAGAAGTTAGGTATTTGCCCTGTTCGTAAAGGCTACGAGTGATTGCTTGCAACTGAGGGTTATCAGGAAAGTCCCACATAACGCCATGGCCTCCTGTAAAGTAAATTGCTGCGTATTCATCTGGCTCAATTTCTTCAAGAGAGAGGGAATGCGCTAGCGCTCGTTCTTGAAAATCGGCACTTCCATAAACCGCCATAATGGATGAATCTACATATTTCATACTCCGGGGATCCAAAGGGACATAGCCTCCTTGGGGACTAACATAGTCAACTGAAAATCCTGCTTTGGTTACTTCTTCCACGAACTCCGTGGCTTCACCTAGCCAGAGGCCAGTCGGTTCTTCGGTGCCGTGATAACGGGAAACGTTTGTGAGGACCACGAGAATTTTTTTCATGCTTGCTTCCTCCCTGGCATAATCGACGTAATGTGGGTCAATAGTTGTTGGAGTTGCTCAATTTTGGTGGTATCGTGAGAAAGTGAGTAATAATTTTTAGTTCCTTCACTGCGACAATCAATTAATTTGGCTTGTTTCAAAATTTTTAAGTGGTGAGAAACAGCGGGGCGTGAGAGCTGTGTCGCCTCTGTTAACTCAGTGACACGACGGCCAACACAGGCTTGGTCTTCTAACAGTGCAATAATAATTGCTTGGCGTTTTTCATCACCCAATGCGATTAAAAAATCACTAAGCGCAGTAAATTCTGTTTGAATTTCTTCTAATTCTTTCATATTTTTCCGCCTCTTTGGTTCGTATTTTTAAACGATTAAACCATTTTTCGTGTTTTTTGTCAATAAAATACGCTGAGGGCTGAAACTTGACGTGGATTCCATTCTTCGTTAAGATACTAATTGATTAAAGGTTTAAACTTTTAAACCAATAAAAGAGATAGAAAGAGAGGAAAGATTCAATGATGAAAGCCGCTTTAATTCATAAATACGGACAAAAAGAATTAGCAATCGAGGAGGTGCCCTTACCCACCATTCATGACAATGATGTTTTGGTCAAAATTATCGCTGCCAGTATCAACCCGATTGATTTAAAAACAAAAGATGGTAAAGTAAAGATGCTTTTAAATTATCAAATGCCACTGATTTTAGGCAGTGATTTTGCTGGGATTGTTGTCTCTGTTGGAAAAAATGTTCAAAATTTTAGGCTGGGCGATGCAGTTTACGGACGAGTACCCAAAAATCGCGTGGGAACTTTTGCTGAATATATTGCAGTGGATCAAGCGGCTGTAGCTATGAAGCCGAAAAATTTAACGTTTGAAGAAGCTGCGGCCATTCCGTTAGTCGGTTTGACAAGTTATCAAGCGCTACATGATATTATGAATGTGCAGCCAGGCCAGAAAGTCCTGATTCAAGCAGGTTCAGGAGGGATTGGAACCATTGCGATTCAATTAGCAAAACTAGCAGGCGCTTACGTTGCCACCACCACGAGTAGTAAAAATAAAGAATGGGTTCAAGCGTTGGGAGCAGATGAAGTGATTGACTATCGGACACAAAATTTTGAAGAAGTTTTATCCGACTACGATTATGTGTTTGATACAATGGGGGGGACAATCTTAGAAAAAGCTTTCTCAGTGGTTAAACCTCAGGGAAAAGTCGTTACATTGTCAGGCATTCCCAACGAACGTTTTGCTAAAGAGTATGGCTTGCCGCTTTGGAAACAATGGGCCTTTAAAATAGCTACTCGCAAGATTCATCGATTGGAGCAAGCCACAGATGTTAGTTATCATTTTTTGTTTATGCGTCCAGATGGCGAGCAATTAGCTTTACTCACTGAGTTCATTGAACAGGGAAAATTACAGCCGATAATTGACCGAGTCGTTCCTTTTAGCCAAATTCAAGAAGCGGTGGATTATTCACTGACAGGACGAGCACAAGGGAAAATTGTTGTGAAAATCGCCGATGTTGATCACGACTAAGTAAAGGAGAATTGCAAGAAAAATAGGCCTGTTTTTCTTGCAAGTCTCAAAATTTACCATTTAAACGCCGCCTAACGAAAGTGATTTTAGGCGGGAAAAGATTTTTATAGAAAATCCTCATTTTTCCAGTTTCTATTTTGCAAATTCGTTATTTTTTGTTATTCTATTGATGACTGTGTATGCGCTTTCTTTTTAGGCGGATACACAAAAATGAATGGAGTGCAGAAAGGAATGGTGTTCAAAGTGGGGAACGATTTATCGACAGGAAGAGGAGAAAACAGAGAAACAATTGTCAGTTGGCTGGGTCTTTTGTTATTGGTTGGCTTGACGTTTATCTTATTTAGTCTGTTTCATCAACCAATGGTCAGCCAAGCCAATGAGCCGACCCAAGAGAAACATTTTATGGTTTATTATCGGGCTTGGCGTGACAAAACGATGCAAGGAGTTAATACAACATTGCCAGATGAAAATTGGCTAACGATGCACGATATTCCTTATGGTATTGACATTGTGAATGTCTTTAGTTATGTGCCAAAAGGACAAGAAGCACTTGCACAGCCATTTTATGATACGTTAAAAAATGAGTATGCGCCAGCATTACATGCACGAGGTGTTCGTTTAGTTCGAGGGATTGATTATAGCGAGCTATTAAAAGTTCCTTATGCAGGAACAACGCCTACAGAAGCAGAATTTGATGCTTATGCGAAAGAGTTGCTAACCAAATTTGTTGATGATTTAGGAATTGATGGGTTAGATATTGACATGGAAACTCGTCCAAGTGAAAAAGATATTGTTTTATCTAATGGTGTCATTCGTGCATTATCAAAATACATTGGACCGAAGTCGGGAACGGATCGTCCATTTTTGTATGATACCAATGCAGAATATTTACCACCTTTACAAGATGTCAGTGACTGTTTCGATTTTCTCGCGTATCAACAGTACGGCAGCGATGACCAACGCACGCAACGAGCATTAAATAATTTAAGTCCGGTTCTCAATGGGGAACGATTTGTTCCAGGATTAACTTTCCCAGAAGAGCAAGATCGCAACCGCTGGTATGACACAAAAGAGCCGTATATGGAAAGTAACATGTATAAAGTAGCTCGTTATTCTTATGAAAATAATTTAGGGGGCATGTTCCTCTATGCCTTAGATCGCGATGGTCGCACCTATAATGAAGACGATTTAAATCAGATAAAACCTTCTAATTTACTTTGGACAAAAACGGCCATTGCAGAGAGTAAAGGCGTTTCTCTTGCAGAGATGAAAGCGGCTGCGCAACACTATTTAAAACGAATTAGCTACGCCAACACAGACCTTGAAGCACAAAATAGAGCCGCAGAAGCAGTGACACAAGCAACAACGCTTTATGATGTGAATAAAGCTATTTTAGGTGGCGATTATGGCCAAGGGATTTCAAATACCTATGATGCTGAATTAGAAAAAGGCCTGTTAGCCATTGACTTAACCACTTTATATCGTACGTTGGATCAAGCAGTTACAGCCATTGAAAAGGCAGAAAACTATACACCAGAAACGATTCAAGCACTACAAACAACAAAAGAGACAGTCGCAACAGAACTTGCGGGAAAAACGTATACAGCCGCGCAAGTGACTACTTGGCAAACGGAGGTCCAAACAGCTTTGGATAATTTAAAAGAGAAACAAACACAACCTTTAAAAAGTGTCTTCTCCATTGATGCGGGAAGAAAATATTTTTCCGTGGAACAACTGGAAGAATTAGTGGCCAAAGCCAGTCAAAATGGGTACACAGATGTCCAATTAATTTTAGGAAATGATGGCTTACGGTTTATCTTGGATGATATGTCGGTCAATGTGAATGGTAAAAAATACAACCACAACCGGGTTTCAAAAGCAATCCAACGAGGCAACAACGCGTATTACAATGATCCTAATGGCAACGCGTTAACACAAAAAGAAATGGATCGGTTGTTGGCTTTTGCGAAAGCGCGCAACATCAACATCATTCCCGTGATTAACAGTCCAGGACATATGGATGCGTTGTTAGTGGCTATGGAAAAACTAGCGATTAAAAATCCCACTTTTGATGGCTCAAAACGCACAGTAGATTTAGGAAACCAAAAGGCAGTGAATTTCACAAAGGCGATTATCAGTAAGTACGTGGCTTATTTTTCCGCGCATAGTGAAATTTTCAATTTTGGTGGCGATGAGTATGCAAATGATGTCGACACAGGCGGTTGGGCGAAACTGCAATCTTCTGGGCGCTACAAGGATTTTGTCGCTTATGCGAATGATTTAGCTAAAATAATTAAAGATGCGGGCATGCAGCCAATGAGCTTCAATGATGGCATTTATTACAACAGCGACGATTCTTTCGGTACATTTGACCCAGAGATTATTATTTCTTATTGGACAGCCGGTTGGAGCGGATATGACGTAGCCAAACCTGAGTACTTTGTTCAAAAAGGACACAAAATTTTTAATACCAATGATGCGTGGTATTGGGTCGCTGGCAATGTTGATTCTGGCATTTATCAATATGACGATGCTTTAGCAAATATGTCGAAAAAAGCATTTACAGATGTGCCAGCAGGTAGCCCAAATCTTCCAATTATTGGAAGTATTCAATGTGTTTGGTATGATGACCCTCGTCGTGACTATGATTTTGAACGAATTTATACGCTAATGGATACGTTCTCGGAAAATTATCGTGAGTATATGGTGGTTAAATAAAACTAGTTAAAGCTAACGAGTTATCTATAAAGACTGGCACGAATCAAGCTTGATTCGTGCCAGTCTTCTTTAACGGAAGAAGATTTGTTTGAGTGCCAACAATCAATTTAGGAATGCCTTATTGAAATGTTCCTGTTCTTATTGTAGACTGAAAGAAGTGGTGGTGGAAAGCTATCACCATTAATAGAAAAGCAGGAAAATAAAAAGGATCTTGTTGGAAGTTTAACGCTTGGAAATGTAAGCGGAATCATTTTTGTTGGAATGCTAAAAAAGGGAGTAGAGTTATGAGTAATGAAAATATCGTCTTAGCAAGAAATACAGAGCGTGCACCAAAGCATCCTCTCGCAGCCCAAACAGTCGCATTTTCCCACTATAATCATTTGTCAGCACAGTTACCTATTGAGCCAACCTCTGGACAATTGGTAGAAGGTGGCATTCGGTCCCAAGCGACACAATGCTTGAAAAATATCCAAGCGGTTGTTGAAAGTATCAACCATGTGATGAGTGACATTGTCAGAATGACCATTTTTGTCAAAGATATGCGGGATGTTGCCGCAGTTGAGGAGGTCTATGCGGCCTTTTTTACCCATTATTATCCAGCTAAAACAGTGGTCGCCGTCGCAGATTTGCCGTTAGGCGCTTCTGTTCAAATGGAGGCACTTGTTTCAAATGGGGAAGGAACTATCCCTAATGCACCTCAAGCTGGGGATTTAATTAAATTAACAAATCAGACGGTTCAGGCACCAATTGATGCTTTAGCCAGTCAAACGGTTGCGTTTTCTCACTATAACAATCTGTCTGCACAATTGCCTATAGATCCTCAAACGGGCAGAGTTGTGGCTGGCTGTGTTAAAACGCAAACAAAACAATGTTTGAAAAACATAAAAGCCATTTTAACCAGTATTGATGTGCCTTTTGATGATATTGTGAAGATCAACATTTATTTAAAAGATTTATCTAAGCTGGAAGCTGTCAATCAAGTATATGCCGCTTTTTTCCCAGATTCAGGAATTGCGCGCACGGTCAATTATATGCCAGCACGAACAGTGGTTGCTGTTGCTGATTTACCAATGGGCGCGGCGGTGCAAGTAGAAGCGGTGGTTTCTCATGGAGATGGTACACCACCACAAGCGATTGAAGATCGACATGGATTAATTATTGAAGCAAATAATACAGATCACGCACCGAAGTGTCCATTTTCGACACAAACTGTTGCTTTTTCTCATTACAACCATCTATCAGCTCAGCTACCATTGGACCCTAAAACAAATGCGTTAGTTGCTGGCGGAATCAAGGAACAAACGACGCAATGTTTAGAAAACATTAAAGCGATTATTGAAAGTGTGGATCACAGCTTAGCTGATCTGGTGAAAGTGAACATTTTTGTGAAAGAGATTGAAGAGCTGGCGGCAGTAGATGACGTCTACCAAACGTACTTCCCTGAAGGCACGCCTGCCAGAAGAGTGATTGGTGTGACGGATTTACCAAAAGGTGCCCAGATTCAAATCGAAGCGATTGCTGGGAACGCAGAAGGTACGCCACCAATTGGTTAAACAGTAGAAGAAACAAACGTCAGCTGGCTTCTGAAGCCAGCTGACGTTTTTAGTATTTAGATAAATCAGTAAAGTAAGCTAGTTGCCATTTTTGTGTTTTTTTCGCGGTTTGATTAAGGTTTTGGCACCAAGAAGGATAAAAACGGGCTGCCATTTTGCCTTTTTGTTGGTGCGTTTTGAGAATTTTTTGTTGGATTAAACATTCTTTCGGCAGAAGAAAGAGACCTTGCTTTTCTTGATCAGAAATGACAATTGCTAACATTTCAGGGGCTTCCGTTGCATCAAAGGCTTCGTTCTGATTTTGTTGATTTTTTTCCCAAAAGGCTACAAAATAGCCTTCTTTTTTCGGCGTTTTTTTGGCTAAGCGACTGCGGATAAGTTGTTGCGATTCATTAACTTGGCATAAAAAGCCTTCATATTCGGCATTTTGTTTTTCTTCGGAAAGCAGGGTGATCGCGCCCACTGCTTTTTCAAGTATTGGTAATGAATTCATCATCTTCCTCCAAATTAAATAGAATAGTTGCGAGAAACAAAGGGGACTTCTTCACCATTTTCGAGCTGATTTAGATACAAAGCTAACATGAAAAAGTAACCTGAGAGTAAGTTGACTACATCATACAGCTGCGGATCAATTTTTTTACCACCATAGTCCATGCGATAAAGTAAACGAACAATATCTTTGGCTTTGGCTCTTAAAATGTGTGCATAAGAGGAACAGATTGTGCCCATCGGTAAAACAAAAGGACGATTTTCTTCGTATGTCAGTTCATTCATAGTATTGACACGTTCCAAAAGCCAAGCTATTTCTTCCTCTGTGACTGTTAATTTTGTTCGGGTCGTTGGATTGACATGGTAGATTAACTCGCAAATTTTAGCTAGTTCTTCTGTTAGTGCAGGCTGTTCAGGGACGTCTAATTGTTGCACATATCCTCGTAGAAGACCTGTCATCGAGGCTAATTCATCAGTCATTAATTCAAAATCACATCGTAAATCTTCTGGTTTAGAAGATAGATACGGGTACGCTTCATACGGACTGCGGTACATTTTTTCCATTCAATTTCCCTACTTTCTAAAAATAAAAAGCGCTCAAAAAGAATGCACGAAAGCCAATCTTTTTGAGCGCCGTTGCTCGACTGTTTACAGTACACCATTGTACTTGCTAAGGTAATCATAGCCAAGAGTGAAGGGAGAGTCAAGGGGGAATCAAAGTTGGAGAAAGAAAATGAAGCTAAGAATTACCAGAAGTAAACCAATCAATAAACTGACAAAACCAGAGATTTGACCCAATCGTTGTTGGGTAGAAGAAGGTTGATCGGTAACAGTGAGCAAACTTGAGAAAAAGTTCATTTTTTTCACGAGTATTAAATACGCAACAATAAGCAAAAGAATACCCGAAAAAAGGTACGAAAGGGGCTCAGAAATAAATTTTTGGGCACGAAGTAAAAAAATTCCTATGAAGAGGACAACAAAACCATACTTAAGAAAAGTTGCTTTTGACATGTTGAAATCGCTTCCTTTTAATTGATGAATTTTATTAATAGCCACTATTCTTATGATTAAATTATAGGACTTTGAGGGCGGTGGAGCAAAGGAAAAACGGAGAATGGTGGGAGGAAAGTGTGATAACACAAAAGAAAACCCGCTAGAAACACCTATAAAATAGGTTTTCTAGCGGGTTGATTGTTATTCCCACTCCACAGTTGCAGGTGGTTTTGAAGTAATATCGTACACGATACGGTTTACATGTGCAACTTCGTTCACGATGCGCACAGAGATTTTTTGTAAAACATCCCAAGGGATACGAGCAAAGTCAGCGGTCATGCCGTCGATAGAAGTCACAGCACGGATACCGACTGTGTAATCGTAGGTACGGCCGTCACCCATAACGCCTACTGAACGGATGCCAGGTAAGACAGTAAAGTACTGCCAAATGTCACGATCTAAGCCAGCTGCTGCGATTTCTTCACGTAGGATAGCATCTGAATCACGAACAATTTGTAATTTATCTTCTGTAATTTCACCAAGCACACGAATACCTAATCCTGGTCCTGGGAATGGTTGGCGCCAAACGATTGCATCAGGCATGCCAAGTTCAGTTCCTAAGGCACGAACTTCGTCTTTGAATAATGTATTTAAAGGTTCAATTAATTCAAATTGCATGTCTTCAGGAAGACCACCAACGTTGTGATGTGATTTAATTGTTTGCGCAGTTTCTGTACCAGATTCGATGACGTCTGTGTAAAGAGTTCCTTGTGCTAGGAATGAAACGCCTTCTTCCCCAGCAAGTTTAGTTGCTTCGTCATCAAAAACATACACAAATTCGTTACCGATGATTTTACGTTTTTGTTCAGGGTCAGAAACGCCTGCTAATTTACTTAAGAAGCGTTCTTTCGCATCTACTTTAATAATGTTTAAGCCAAATTTACCGCCTAAACTTTCCATTACTTGTTCCGCTTCACCTTTACGTAATAATCCATGGTCAACGAAGATACAAGTTAATTGGTCGCCAATAGCTTTTTGTAAAAGCACGCCGACAACACTTGAGTCAACGCCACCTGATAAACCAAGTAAGACTTTTTTATCGCCTACTTGTTCACGGATTTTAGCGACTTCCATATCGATGAAGTTTTCCATGCTCCAGTCACCAGTACAGCCACACACATCAAAAGCAAAGTGACGTAATAAGTCGTTACCATATTCTGAATGACGAACTTCTGGGTGAAATTGTACGCCGTAGAATTTGCGGTTGGCATCTTCGATAGAAGCGATTGGACAGTCGTTGCTTGTCCCAACTTTTTCGAATCCAGGAGCGATTTCTGTTACTAAATCACCGTGGCTCATCCAAACGGTTTGTTTCGCAGGTGTTCCTTGGAATAATGTCGCATCACCAAGGATTTCTAATTCTGCTTTTCCGTATTCACGGTTTGCGGCAGGTTCTACTTTTCCGCCTAAGTTATGAGTCATTAATTGCATACCGTAGCAGATGCCAAGAATGGGAATTCCTAACTCATAAATTTCTGGATCAATGCTAAAAGCATCTTTGTCATACACGCTGTTTGGTCCACCTGAGAAGATGATTCCTTTAGGCGCGATTTTGCGAATTTCTTCTGCCGTAGTTCGGTGGCTTAATAACTCAGAGAATACGCCAAATTCACGAATACGACGAGTAATCAATTGGTTAAACTGACTACCAAAGTCTAAAACAATAATTTTTTCGACAGATGTCAAATCGGCAACGTTAGTCACGTCTATTACCCCTTATCCATTTAAATTTATCTAAAGAAAAGGCGGTTAAAAAGTGGTCAGCACCAAGAATTAAGAAAGGATTTTCAAAAATTGTTTTACGATTTTTAGAAAATTTTGGCTTAATTCCGCAGGGGCTACTTTCAAACAGCCGAGAATCAGGCGGTTAAAAAGTGGTTCACTTTTGCTCCGTACTCTTCTTTGTCTAGCTATACTTATTAAAACATTTTACTCCTTGAAAGTCATGCATTCTGCTGAAAATTTTCAAGGATATTTCTACAAAAGATACAGGATATTTCTTAGCTCGTCAACCCTTAATATTTACGTAGATAGATTTGGTCAATCAAATGATTTTCCGTTTTATGCAAAATAATGTCCGCACGTCCGCGCGTTGGCAAGATATATTCCTCCAAGTTCGGCAAGTTCACGGTTTTCCAAACATTCCGTGCCATGGCGAAAGCATCTTCCCGTTTGCCAATTGCATATTGGTAATAATAATTATTAGGATCTAAGAAAGCCGTATCTAATAAGGCCCCAAAACGTTCTAGGTACCATTTTTCAATTAAGGCTGGATCGGCATCCACAAAAATAGAAAAATCAAAAAAATCACTCACATAAATTTGTTGATTGGCGGGTAACTGTAAGGTGTTAATGCCTTCAACAATCAGAATATCTGGTTGTTGAATCAACTCATATTCGCCTTCGATAACATCGTAGACACTGTGAGAATAGACGGGTGCTTTAATTTCGTCTTTGCCGCTTTTGACTTCGTTTAAGAAATTAATTAGCTTTTCCATGTCATAACTTTCAGGAAACCCTTTTCGGTCCATCATTCCCTGTTCTTCTAACACTTTATTGGGATACAAAAATCCATCCGTTGTAATGAGTTGAACGTTTCTTCGTTTAAACGTTCGGGCCAGAATTCTTTGCAAAAGACGAGCGGTGGTGCTTTTACCAACGGCGACACTGCCGGCAATTCCAATGATGAATGGTGGTACAGAGACATATTCATGTAGGAATAATCCTTTGCTAAGTGTTAGCGATTCAAATTCTTTCATGTATAAATGGATAAGATGCGTTAAGGGTACATAAATTTCTTGTACATCTTTTAGTGAAATTTGGTCGTTCACACTTTTAATGTTATCCAATTCTGCTTCGGTTAACGGTGCTTTGCCGTCATGATAAAACCCATGCCATTCTTCTCTGGAAATTGGGTAGTAATTCATTTTATCGTCCATTGTTCCTCCACCAAACCCTGTTCAATCTTTGTACATTTTACCATAATTTCACAAGGGAAACACAGGATTTTACAAAAGAATTCCCTTCTTCGCCAATTTATGATGAAAATGGTATCATGAAAAGAGAAAACTGTTAGAAAAGAGGGGAAAAGCCATGAGAAAAATTGTATTATTTGGTGATAGCATTACTGCTGGTTATTTAGAGGAAGCCGTCTCACCTGTTCTTGTTGACTTAGTGAAACGGGATATTGCTGCGATGGGTCTAGAAGAAGTGGCCGTTATTAATGCTGGAATGCCTGGCGATACAACAGAGGATGGTTTAAAACGATTAAATAAAGAAGTACTAATTGAGAAACCTGATGAGGTGGTGATTTTCTTTGGCGCCAATGATGCGTCACTGGATCGAAATATAACAGTAGCCACGTTTAGAGAAAACCTTGAAACAATGATTCACGAAATTGGTTCAGAAAAGGTGATTTTAATTACACCACCATATGCGGATAGTGGCAGACGTCCAGAACGTCCACAAACGCGTATCAAGGAATTGGTCAAGGTTGCACAAGAAGTCGGAGCGGCACATAACTTGCCAGTTATTGATTTGTATAAAGCGATGACTGTTTATCCTGGAACGGATGAATTTTTACAAGCAGATGGTTTGCATTTTTCACAAGTGGGCTATGAATTATTAGGTGCCTTGATTGTTCGAGAAATAAAGGGTAGACTAAAACCAAAACAAGCATAGATAGGAAGAACAAAATGGCGAATCATTATTATACAGAAAATCCAGAATTAGCACATGATTTAGAAAGCTGGTCTTTTCCATTACGTGGTCGGACCTTTCAGTTTACGACCGATAGCGGGGTCTTCTCAAGAGGAACAGTGGATTATGGTTCTCGTGTGTTGATTGATGCCTTTGAATGGGAAAATTTACCAGCAGGCCGTTTGTTAGATGTTGGTTGTGGCTATGGACCAATTGGGTTGTCCTTAGCAGCGGCGACTGGTCGACTGGTGGAAATGGTGGATGTCAACCAACGGGCAGTTGGGCTAGCTCAAATGAACGCCCAACGCAACCAAATTACTACTGTGGATATCCATTCTTCCAATGTGTATGAAACCTTAAACGAAACGACCTACGCGGCGATTGTTAGCAATCCGCCCATTCGTGCAGGCAAAAAAGTTGTCCATGGCATTTTAACAGGGGCTTTTCCGTTGTTGAAAGTTGGTGGCACACTAACGGTAGTTATTCAAAAGAAACAAGGTGCACCTAGTGCAGAAAAGAAAATGGCTGAAGTATTTGGCAATGTTGAAATTGTGACAAAAGACAAAGGCTATTATATTTTACGAAGTGTTAAAGAAGCAGAGTAAAAAAGAACCTCCACTTTAGTGGAGGTTCTTTTTTAGAATAGATATGCTTGATCAATTTTTTGGTTCAACAGTTTTTTTTCGTCTGGCGATAAAAAAGCACCTGCAAGCGCATTTTTAGTGAGTTGCTTCATTTCGTCATAACTTAATTGATACCAAGTGGCCAATTTCATGAATTCCTTCGTTAACGTAGTATCTGAAACAGTGCGATTATCGGTATTGATGCAGACGGCTAAGCCAGCCTCTATAAATTGTTGAAAAGGGTATTCAGCCAATGTTTTGACGGTGCCTGTTTGGAAGTTGCTAGTTGGACACATTTCTAAAAGAACCTTTTTTTCTTTTAAGAGCGCCAAATATTCGGGTGTATCTTTCAAAGCAATACCGTGGCCAATCCGAGTGGCACCTAAAGTGACAGCATCAGCGACATTTTTGCCACAGCCGCATTCCCCAGCGTGGAGTGTTAATGGAATTGACAATTGGTTGGCTAAAGCTAATACGTCTTCAAATGTGTATGGAGGGAAATCGACTTCATTGCCAGCTAAATCAAAGCCGACAACGCCTGTCTCTCTGAAATCATGCGCTAAGTGAACGATTTTTTCTATGGCTTGTTGTTGATCATGCCGCATGCCGCATAACAGTGCATTGCTTTTTACACCAAAATCTTCTTCGCCTTGTTTTAAGCCAGTTAAAACAGCAGTCACGATTTCAGGTAACCGTAAGCCTTTTTCTGTATGTTGCGAAGGCGCAAAACGCACCTCTATGTAAGCCACGCCATCTTCGGCAGCTTGGCTAATCACGTCATACGCCGCTGCTTGCAAAGCTTCGGCCGTTTGTAGACAGGTTAGCACGAAGTCGAACCGAGTTAAATAATCATTCAAATCGGTGCATTTTTCAGGGGCAACCACTAACTCTTTCAAGGCTTGTTCGTCTTGGGGTAATGGAATGTTTTGTTTTTCAGCAATGGTGCGTAAAGTGGTTGGTCGAATCGACCCATCTAAGTGACAGTGCAGCTCGATTTTTGGTAATTGACGGACACGGGATTCTTCCATGAAAAAAATAGCCTCCATTTTCTTTTGTTTTTTAATCTTTTTAGTCTATTTCTTTTGTCTTTTTTTTGTTAAAATGTAAAAGATTCGATAAGTATTTTGAAGACTGTAACACGTCTACAAATGTCTGTCAATGCAAAAGGAGACGTTGGGAGGGGCGCGATGAAACTAACGATTAAAGAAATTGCTGATATGGCTGGTGTTTCTGTCACAACCGTCTCACAAATTCTGAATAATAAAGGGAGTCGTTTCAGTGAAAAAACCCGCAACAAGGTGTTGGCGGTAGTCGCTGAAAATCATTACAAACCAGATTACTTTGCTTCGAATGTAATCAACCGTCATTCCAAAACCATTGGTATGATTGTGCCAGATGTGACGGATTTCTTTTTCTCAAAAGTGATTGAAGGTGTGGAAACATATTTAAATTCGTTAGGCTACATGATTTTGTTATGCAATTCAAAGCATGATTCCGAACAAGCGATGCAATATGTTAGCGAGCTGATTCATCGGTCGGTAGATGGCATTATTTTTGCCACGCCGAATGTTTTGCCAGAAAATCATATTTTAAAAGACCGACGAGAACATCCGATTCCTGTCATTCTTGTCGATCGTGGGATTAATCCACGAGATAGTGGACGATTAATCGTTAAAGAGTACGAAGGTGCTTATCAAGCGGTCCATCATTTGATTCAACAAGGGCATCAGCATATTGGCATGTTGCGTGAAAGTGCCGGCTATTATCGTTTAACGGAACGAGTGACGGCGTATCAGCATGCGTTACAGGACAACAATTTACCTTTTCGTCCGCATTATGTTTGTGCTGGGGAATTGAACTTGCATGGCGGCTATGCTGCGGCAAAAGAAGTTTTGAAAAATGAAGAAATCACAGCAATTTTTTGTGGCAATGATGAAATGGCGATGGGAGCTTATCAAGCCATTGAAGAAGCGGGCAAGAAAATTCCTGACGATATTTCGGTGGTTGGTTTTGATGGCTTGGAAATTTCCGAATATTTGGTGCCGAGTTTAACAACCGTCTATCAGCCGAGTTTTGATATTGGCTATTATGCAGCAAAATTTTTGGTGGAAGCTATTGCAGATCCAACAGGGAAAGTTCCAAATAAAGTTTTTGATGCAACGTTTATTGCTAGAAAAAGCACAAAACCGATTTAAAAAACAGCTTAGAAATAGAATGTTCGTGTTGTTTGCGTTTTCACAAGAAAAAAATAATAGTAAACTGGTTTACTAAATGGTTTAAAGCTGAACGATTTTGTTGTATAATACATTATCGGGAAATCGGAGGGAACGAATTCATGAGAATGGTAGACATTATTGAAAAGAAACGTGACGGGCATCAACTAACAAGCGAAGAAATTCAATTTATTATCAACGGATACACAGATGGTTCAATTCCAGATTATCAGGTAAGTGCCTTTTTAATGGCTGTTTTTTACCAAGATATGACAGACGAAGAAATTACACAAATGACGTTAGCAATGGTCCATTCAGGCGAAATTGTGGATCTTTCTTCTATAGAAGGAATCAAAGTCGACAAGCATTCTACAGGTGGCGTAGGCGACACTACGACGCTTATTTTAGCGCCATTAGTTGCTAGTGTCGGGGTCAATGTAGCAAAAATGTCTGGTCGTGGCTTAGGCTACACGGGCGGTACGTTGGATAAATTAGAAGCGATTCCTGGTTTTAAAGTTGAATTGACAGAAGAACGTTTTATTCAATTGGTGAACGATACAAAAGTGGCAGTAATTGGTCAGTCAGGTGATCTAGCACCAGCAGACAAAAAACTTTATGCGTTACGTGATGTGACCGCCACTGTTGACTCAATTCCATTAATTGCAAGTTCCATTATGAGTAAAAAAATTGCCGCAGGGGCAGATGCGATTGTCTTAGACGTGACTACTGGTGAAGGGGCCTTTATGAAAGACCTAGCAAGTGCTCGTCGATTAGCGGAAACAATGGTTCGCATTGGGAAACTGGCAAATCGCCAAACGATGGCAGTGATTTCAGACATGTCACAACCTTTAGGGGAGGCCATCGGAAACAGTTTAGAAATCGTTGAAGCAATCGAGACCTTGCAAGGAAACGGGCCAGAAGATTTAGTGGAGATGTGCTATGTCTTAGGAAGTCAGATGGTCGTTTTAGCTAAAAAAGCCGAGACGTTAGACGAAGCACGGGCTTTATTAGAAGAAGCATTAGCAAGCGGTCGAGCACTCGCAAAATTTAAAGAAATGATTGAAAATCAAGGCGGCGACAGTTCCGTTGTTGACCAGCCAGAAAAATTATTAACCGCAACTTATCAATTTGATTTACCTGCCAAAGAAACAGGCGTGGTACAAAAAATCGTTGCCAATGAAATTGGCGTTGCCGCAATGTTGCTGGGCGCTGGCCGTGCTACGAAAGAAGATACGATTGATTTTGCAGTTGGCTTGAAACTTCACAAAAAAGTAGGGAGCCCAGTTGAAAAAGGCGAATCATTACTAACTATTTATGCCAATCGTGAAGACGTGACAGAAGTCGAACAATTGCTTTATAAAAACATTGAAATTGGACCAACCGGCGAAGAGCCTATTTTGATTCACGATATTATTACGGAATAAAACAATAAGAAAAGAGGAATTCTCATCATGGAATTAAACCGCATGATTGACCACACTATTTTGAAACCAGAAGCGACAGAAGCCGCTGTCCAAAAAATTATTGACGAAGCTAAGGAGTACAACTTTTTCTCTGTATGTATCAATCCTTGTTGGGTCGCTTTTGCTAGCGAGCAATTAGCAGATACCGACGTCGCTGTGTGTACCGTTATTGGCTTTCCTTTGGGGGCAAATACACCAGAAGTTAAAGCATACGAAGCAGCTGATGCGATTAAAAATGGTGCGAATGAAGTGGATATGGTGATTAATATTGGTGCATTAAAATCACAACAATACGATCACGTACGTCAAGACATTCAAGGCGTAGTAGATGCAGCCAAAGGAAAAGCGTTAGTCAAAGTGATTATTGAAACAGCATTATTAACAGACGAAGAAAAAGTTAAAGCTTGTGAATTAGCCAAAGAAGCAGGTGCCGATTTCGTTAAAACATCTACTGGCTTCTCAACAGGCGGCGCTAAAGTAGCAGACATTCGTTTAATGCGTGAGACAGTTGGTCCTGACATGGGCGTTAAGGCTTCCGGTGGCGTGCATAATGCAGAAGAAGCGTTAGCAATGATTGAAGCGGGGGCAACACGCATCGGTGCAAGTACGGGTGTAGCAATTGTTTCTGGCGCAACTGGCGAAGGGTATTAATTCGTATTTCAAATTAAACGAAGGTGTGGCGAAAAAGATGACAGTAAAACAAGAATGGCTTGATTGTGCCGTAGAAGCATTGGCACACGCCTATGTACCGTATTCTAACTTTCCTGTGGGCGCTTGCTTAGTGACTACAGACGGGAAAATGTATCAAGGGGTCAACATTGAAAATGCCTCCTTTGGTTTAACAAATTGTGCAGAAAGAACGGCGATTTTTAAAGCCATTTCAGAAGATGAACGGACCTTCCAACATTTAGTTGTAGCAGGTAATACAGAGGCACCCATTTCTCCATGTGGCGCTTGTCGTCAAGTAATGGCTGAATTCTTTGATCCACAAATGCCGGTCACGCTAGTTGGTAAAGATGGCGCGACTAAAACAATGACAGTTGAGGCATTATTGCCCTATTCATTTACAGATAAAGATTTTTAAAAAAAGGACATAAGGTTTCGTTGGGCTCAAAGTAGATTTCAATAGCATAAATGCGAATGAAATAATAGATAAAATAGTAGGGGGCTTTTCGGAAAGTGAAACAAGTAAAATTTTTAGGTCTAGGATTGGCAGCAGTTGCCTTAACCATTGGGTTAGCTGCATGTGGCGGCAATAGCAAAAAGAACGCCAACACAAAAGGTGATCCACAACATAGTGTCGTAATGGTCACAGATACAGCCGGCATTGATGACAAATCTTTTAACCAATCTGCGTGGGAAGGAATGCAAGAGTGGGGCAAAGAGCACAAACTTCCAGAAGGACCTCAAGGGTATGCGTATATTCAATCAAATGAAGCATCTGATTATACATCAAACATTGACCAAGCCATTTCAAGTCAATTTAAAACGATTTTTGGCATTGGGTATTTACTAAAAAATGCAGTAGTAGATGCAGCGGACGCCAACCCAGAAACGAATTTCGTTCTAATCGACGATACAGTTAATGGGAAAAACAACGTCGCTTCTGCAACATTTAGAGATAATGAATCTGCGTATTTAGCAGGTGTGGCAGCAGCTAACACTACGAAAACCAACAAAGTAGGATTTATCGGCGGGGTTGAAGGACCTGTTATTGGCCGTTTCCAAGCTGGTTTTGAAAAAGGTGTAGCAGATGCTGGCAAAAAATTAGGAAAAGATATTCAAATTACGTCTACTTATGCAGGGACATTTGCAGACGCTTCAAAAGGACGGGCCTTAGCTTCTTCTATGTATCAAGCAGGTGCCGACATTATTTATCACGCAGCGGCGACTACAGGACAAGGAATCTTCCAAGAAGCCAAAGCGCTAAATGAAACAGGTTCAAAAGATAAAGTTTGGGTGATTGGTGTTGACCGTGACCAAAACGAAGACGGTAAATATACAACCAAAGATGGCAAGGATGATAACTTAACGTTAGCTTCAACCATTAAAGGGGTAAATATTGCTGTGAAAAAAATCTCTGATCTTGCATTAGAAGATAAATTCCCTGGCGGCGAACATTTAACTTATGGATTGAAAGATGGCGGTGTTGATTTAACAACAGAAGCCCTAAGCGATCAAGCCAAAACGGCAGTTAAAGAAGCCAAAGAACAAATCATCTCTGGTGACGTAAAAGTCCCAGACCAACCTTAGAAACAACTTAGTTGTTTAAATACATTAAACTATTTTTAGGAGGCTTTACAGAAATGAAAAAAGCAAAATTATTCGGTTTTAGTTTGATTGCATTAGGTTTATCAGTTTCACTTGCAGCATGTGGTGGTGGCAAAGGCAAAACCGCTGAAAGCGGCGGTGGCAAAGGGGATGCAGCGCATAGTGCTGTAATCATTACAGATACAGGCGGCGTGGATGACAAGTCGTTCAACCAATCTTCTTGGGAAGGATTGCAAGCTTGGGGTAAAGAACATGATTTACCAGAAGGTTCAAAAGGGTATGCATATATTCAATCGAATGATGCAGCTGACTATACAACAAATATTGACCAAGCGGTATCAAGTAAATTCAACACAATCTTTGGTATTGGCTACTTGCTAAAAGATGCAATTTCTTCTGCAGCAGATGCCAACCCTGATACAAACTTTGTTTTAATCGATGATCAAATCGATGGCAAAAAGAATGTCGTTTCTGCAACATTTAGAGATAATGAAGCAGCTTACTTAGCCGGTGTTGCTGCTGCAAACGAAACAAAAACGAACAAAGTCGGTTTTGTTGGTGGTGAAGAAGGGGTCGTAATTGACCGTTTCCAAGCTGGTTTTGAAAAAGGTGTGGCTGATGCTGCGAAAGAATTAGGTAAAGAAATTACTGTTGATACAAAATATGCGGCTTCATTTGCTGATCCTGCCAAAGGGAAAGCTTTAGCTGCTGCAATGTACCAAAATGGCGTTGATATCATCTTCCATGCTTCTGGTGCTACTGGACAAGGGGTCTTCCAAGAAGCAAAAGACTTGAATGAATCAGGTTCTGGCGACAAAGTTTGGGTAATCGGTGTTGACCGCGATCAAGATGCTGATGGCAAGTACAAAACAAAAGACGGCAAAGAAGACAACTTCACGTTAACTTCAACCCTTAAAGGTGTCGGCACAGCGGTTCAAGATATTGCCAACCGTGCGTTAGAAGACAAATTCCCTGGTGGCGAACATTTAGTTTATGGATTAAAAGATGGTGGCGTTGACTTAACAGACGGCTATTTAAACGACAAAACAAAAGAAGCTGTTAAAACAGCAAAAGATAAAGTAATCTCAGGTGACGTAAAAGTCCCAGAAAAACCAGAATAATTTAAGCTCCTAAATGAAAAAAGAAGGGCTCATTATTGTTCCTTCTAAAAATGAAGTGGTCCTTGGCAGCGACGGCTGCCAAGGAAACCCTTTATGATGTTTGGATTTTTAACTAAATAGTTGAGGTTCTTCAACTACTTAGTTAAGGGTCAAAATTACCCTCTAAAGTATTGCCAATATAATTTTGTTAGGAAGTGAATAGACCTTGTCTCAAGAAGAAAACGTAATTGAGATGCGTAAAATCACCAAAGAATTTGGGACGTTCAAAGCCAACGACCAAATTGATTTACAAGTAAAACCTGGTGAAATCCACGCACTGCTAGGTGAAAATGGTGCAGGCAAGTCGACCTTGATGAATATCTTATCAGGGCTATTGGAACCGACCTCAGGTGAGATTTATATGAATGGCGAAAAAGTCAACATTACAAGTCCTACTGCAGCCAATCGTTTAGGAATCGGAATGGTCCATCAGCATTTTATGTTAGTTGAAGCCTTTACTGTGACTGAAAATATTATCTTAGGTAGTGAACCTACCCATGGCGGTATTTTAGACCGGAAAAAAGCGAAAAAAGAGATTGAAGAAGTGTCTAAGCAATACGGGTTGGATGTAAATCCCAATGCCTATATTCGCGATATTTCTGTAGGTATGCAACAACGGGTTGAAATTTTAAAGACCTTATATCGCGGGGCGAACGTTTTAATTTTTGACGAACCAACCGCAGTATTAACGCCACAAGAAATTGATGAATTAATGATTATTTTGAAAGAACTAACCGATGAAGGCAAATCGATCATTTTAATTACACATAAGTTAGATGAAATTAAAAAAGTGGCGGACCGTTGTACGGTCATTCGCCGGGGGCAAAGTATTGGCACCGTCAATGTGAAAGACGTTTCTTCGCAACAGTTAGCCGATATGATGGTGGGCCGTTCTGTTTCTTTCAAAACAGAGAAAAAACCAGCGCAACCGAAAGAAACAATTCTATCAATTAAAGATTTAGTAGTGAAAGAAAGCCGCGGCTTAGATGCAGTGAAAAATCTTAGCTTAGATGTCCGAGCAGGGGAAGTTGTTGGGATTGCGGGGATTGATGGCAATGGACAAACAGAATTAATCCAAGCCTTAGCAGGATTAACGAAAGTCGAAAAAGGCTCCATTCATTTGAATGAAAAAGAGATTACTAATCGCAAACCTCGGGAAATTACGGAAATGGGTGTCGCCCACGTTCCTGAAGACCGACATAAATATGGTTTGGTATTAGAGATGACATTGGCTGAAAATATTGGCCTACAAACGTATTACCAAAAACCATACAGTTCAACAGGTATTTTAAACTATCGAATGATTAACAAACATGCCCGTGAATTAATTGAAGAATATGATGTACGGACTCCTAATGAATTAGTACCAGCTCGGGCGCTTTCAGGTGGGAATCAGCAAAAAGCGATTATTGCCCGAGAAGTTGACCGCGATCCAGATTTGTTGATTGTTTCTCAACCAACACGCGGTTTAGATGTCGGAGCTATTGAATACATTCATCGTCGACTAATTGAACAAAGAGATAAAAATAAAGCTGTTTTATTAGTAAGTTTTGAATTAGACGAAATTTTAAACGTTTCTGATCGTATCGCTGTTATTCATGCGGGGGAAATCGTCGGAATTGTTGATCCGAAAGAAACGACAGAAAATGAATTGGGCTTGTTAATGGCTGGCTACTCATTGGAAGAAGCCCGTGCTGAGTTATCAAAAGTAGAGGCAGGTGAAACTGTTGAATAATCGTTCTGAAAAAATAAGAAATATTTTAGTCCCTGTGTTATCTGTTATTATGGGTTTCCTCTTAGGGGCAATTATTATGGTTATCTTTGGCTATGACCCAGTGGCTGGGTATCAAGCGATGTTTGAAACAGCTTTCCAAGGAAAGAAAAGTATTGGTGAGATTTTTGTAACCGCAGCACCGTTGATTTTTACCGCTTTAGGATTCTCGGTGGCAAATTCGGCTGGATTCTTTAATATCGGGCTTTCTGGACAAGCCTTATGTGGTTGGGTGGCTAGTATTTGGGTCGCTTTATCCATGCCTGATGCACCCCGGATGATTGCGTTGCCGGTGGCGATTATTGTTGGCGCGGTTGCAGGGGCTTTAGCAGCAGCCATTCCAGGTTTCTTGCGTGCCTATTTTGGGACGAGTGAAGTTATTGTTACGATTATGTTGAATTATATTTTATTATACACAGGAAATCATATTGCTAATAATGTCATGAAACCAAGTATTATGGCGAACAAAGGGATCACCAAAATGATTGGTGCGAATGCATCATTACGCTCACCGTTTTTAACAAGTATCAGTGATGGCTCTCGTTTGAACATCGGCATTTTCTTGGCCTTCATTTTCCTTATTCTTGTGTGGTTCTTGATGAAAAAAACAACGCTTGGTTTTGAAATTCGGTCGGTGGGGTTAAACCCATTTGCTTCTGAATATGCTGGAATGAGCAGCAAGCGAACGATTATTTTATCCATGATGATCTCAGGAACGCTGGCTGGTTTAGGTGGTGCGGTCCAAGGATTGGGGACTTTCCAAAACTTCTTTATTCAAAACACATCGTTGAGCATTGGGTTCGATGGTATGGCCGTGTCTCTATTAGGAGCAGGTAGTTCAATCGGGATTTTACTTTCCGCATTACTGTTTGGAATGTTAAAACTTGGTGGACAAGGAATGCCGTTGATAGCTGGTGTACCAACCGAATTAGTTGATGTTGTTATTGCAGCGATTATTTTCTTTGTGGGAATTAGTTATTTAATTCGTTTCTTGTTAGCAAAAGCGTCTGGTAGTAAAAAAGAAGTAGCGATTGTAGAAACAATTGAAGCGGCGCCAGACAAAAACAATCAAGAGGGGGGAGACATCTAATGGATTTAGCAACAATTTCCTCAATCATCACGCAAACATTAGTGTATGCAACTCCGCTCATCTTGACAGCATTAGGCGGAACGTTCTCAGAACGAAGTGGTGTGGTTAATGTTGGTTTGGAAGGTATTATGGTAATGGGCGCTTTCAGTTCGGTCGTTTTTAACTTGACGTTTGCTGATACATTTGGCGCGGCGACACCATGGATTGCTTGTTTAGTAGGAGGCCTTGTCGGGATTGTCTTTTCTCTCTTACATGCCGTTGCAACTATTAACTTACGAGCAGATCATATTATCAGTGGTACTGTCATTAACTTGATGGCACCGGCGCTAGGGGTTTTCCTAGTAAAAGTTATTTATCAAAAAGGACAAACAGATATGATTACACAATCATTTGGCTATTTTTCTTTCCCAGGATTGTCAAAAATTCCAGTGATTGGTGAACTATTCTTTGCAAAAACCTCTTTACCAGCTTTCGTAGCAATTTTGATTGCGATTTTAGCTTGGTTTGTCATTTATAAAACACGTTTTGGCTTACGGTTACGTTCTGTGGGGGAACATCCACAAGCTGCAGATACATTGGGAATTAATGTCTACTTAATGCGATATTCTGGCGTCTTGTTATCCGGCTTCTTAGGCGGTATGGGCGGAGCTGTCTTTGCTCAAAGTATTGCGGGTCGTTTTGGGATTACCACAATTGCAGGACAAGGGTTTATTTCAATGGCCGCAATGATCTTTGGTAAATGGAATCCGCTTGGGGCAATGGGCGCAGCCTTATTCTTTGGTTTTGCACAAAACTTGAGTATTGCTGGGGAAAACCTACCAATTATTTCAGAAATTCCAAAAGTTTATCTACAAGCAGCACCATACGTATTGACCATTTTAGTCCTAGTTGTGTTCTTCGGAAAATCATCGGGACCAAAAGCGAACGGGAAAAATTACGTCAAAACGAAATAAGAAAAAGACCTTCGTCAATCTATGACGAAGGTCTTTTTTCTTAACGATAATTAAGCGCGTAACTCGTGAACATCAGTAAAAAGAAGAGCATGATGATACTCTTCTTTTAACGGACCTTAAGAACCGCTAAAATCGAAGGAATCAGTGAAAATTTTAATGCTCTTTCAGGCAATAATAGCGGATTCATGGTATAATTGAAGAGCTGAGAATAAATAGATTGTTCTGTTTGATTCTCGAGACTATTTAAAAGGCTAGCGTAAAATAATTGTCATTCTTGACGTATTTACGACCTTAGAGGAGGAAGCAAGTGTGTTTAAACGTGTTCATTTAATCGTACTAGATTCAGTCGGTATTGGTGAAGCACCAGATGCTGAAAAATTTGGAGATGTCGGCAGTGATACACTGGGTCATATTGCCAAAGAAGCGGGACTAACCATTCCTCATTTAGAAAAACTTGGATTGGGAACTATTGCTCCTTTAACAGGTGTCAAAGCAGTGGCAGACCACGATGGCTATGCCACCAAATTAGAAGAAATTTCTGTTGGAAAAGATACTATGACCGGTCACTGGGAAATTATGGGCTTGAACATCAAAAAACCTTTTCGGGTATTCCCAAATGGCTTTCCTGAAGAATTGCTGAAACAAATTGAAGATTTTTCTGGGCGAAAAGTTGTTTGTAACAAACCATATAGCGGGACAGCAGTCATTGATGATTATGGCGAACATCAAATGAAAACTGGGGATTTAATTGTTTATACTTCAGCAGACCCTGTTTTACAAATTGCGGCGCATGAAGACATTATTCCATTAGAAGAATTGTATAAAATTTGTCAATATGTTCGTGACATTACGAAAGACGAACCTTATATGATTGGTCGGATTATCGCCCGCCCGTATGTTGGTGAACCAGGTAATTTCACTCGAACCAGTAACCGTCATGACTATGCTTTAGATCCTTTTGGCCATACTGTTTTAGATTCGTTGAAAGAAAACGGCAATGATGTGATCGCTGTTGGGAAAATTAACGACATCTTTAATGGACAAGGAATTACTGAAGCTATCCGCACGAAGAGCAATATGGATGGGGTGGATCAATTATTAACGGTCATGAACAAAGATTTCACAGGTTTAAGTTTTACTAACTTAGTGGATTTCGATGCGCTGTATGGCCACCGTCGTGATGTGAAGGGCTATGCAAAAGCCATCGAAGATTTTGATGGTCGTTTGCCAGAGATTATGGCAGCTATGGCCGAAGATGATTTGCTTTTAATTACAGCAGATCACGGGAATGATCCAACTTTCCCAGGAACAGACCACACACGTGAATATGTGCCTTTATTGGCTTATAGTAAAAAAATGACAAAACAAGGCAGCTTGCCACAAGGATTTTATTCAGATATTTCAGCAACGATTGCTGAAAACTTTGAAGTTCCTGCAACGGAAAACGGTCAAAGCTTTTTAAATCAATTACAATAATTCGAGGAGGCAACACATGACAACGTTAACGAATCATTTAAACGAAACAACTGAGTTTTTGAAAGAAAAAGGGGTGCAACAAGCAGACTTCGGTCTAATCTTAGGTTCAGGGTTAGGTGAATTAGCTAATGAAATAACCGATGCGATTGCTATTCCTTTCTCTGAAATTCCCCATTTTTCTGTTTCAACAGTCGTTGGACATGCTGGACAATTAGTTTACGGAACGCTTTCTGGAAAAAAAGTTTTGGCGATGCAAGGACGTTTTCATTATTATGAAGGACATTCGATGCAAACGGTCACTTATCCCGTTCGTGTGATGGCTGCTTTAGGCATTCATTCAATGATTGTAACCAACGCAGCTGGTGGCGTAAATGAAACATATACACCGGGGAATTTGATGTTAATCAATGACCACATTAATTTTACAGGCGATAATCCGTTAATTGGTGAAAATGATGAAGAAATCGGGCCGCGTTTTCCAGATATGAGTCATGCTTACACGCAAGAATATCGGGAAGTGGCAAAAAAAGTGGCTGCGGAACAAAATATTGATTTAAAAGAAGGCGTGTATATGGGCTTTTCTGGCCCGACATATGAAACGCCTGCAGAAATTCGGATGTCACGGACGATGGGTGCGGATGCAGTTGGCATGTCAACTGTTTCGGAGGTCATTGTAGCTGTGCATAGTGGCATGAAAGTACTAGGCATCTCTTGTATTACGAATTTAGCAGCTGGTATGCAAAGTAGCTTAAATCATGCAGAAGTAGTTGAAACAACTGAACGCGTTAAAGGACAATTCAAAGAGTTAGTGAAAGCAACACTAGCAGCTTTATAAAAAAAGGAGTAAACCAGAATGAGTGTGCATATCGAAGCAAAACCAGGTGAAATTGCCGATAAAATTTTACTACCAGGGGATCCCCTCCGAGCAAAATATATTGCGGAAACTTTTTTAGAGAATCCTGTCTGCTATAATCAAGTTCGTGGGATGTTAGGTTACACAGGAACGTATAAGGGACAGCGTGTTTCGGTCCAAGGGACAGGGATGGGGATGCCTTCAGCAGGTATTTATGCCCATGAGTTAATTAACTCTTACGATGTGAAGAAGTTAATTCGTGTTGGTACGTGTGGTTCTATTTCAGAAAAAGTCAACGTTCGTGAATTAGTTATCGCACAAGCAGCAGCGACGCCTTCTTCCGCGATTCGCAATGATTTTCCTAAATATGATTTTCCACAAATTGCGAGCTTTGATCTTTTACTCAAATCTTACGAAATTGCCAAAGCAAAAGGCTTTACTACCCATGTTGGTAACGTATTGTCAGATGATGTTTTTTACAAAGATAGCTTAGATGATGTCTTTCGTTTAGGTCGATACGGGGTATTAGCGATTGAAATGGAAGCGGCAATGTTATATTATTTAGCAGCAAAATTTGATGTAGAAGCATTGGCGATTATGACGGTGAGTGATAGCTTGGTGACAGGCGAAGAAACAACGGCAGAAGAACGCCAAACGACGTTTAATGAAATGATTGAAGTTGGCTTAGAAACGGCAATTGCTAATTAAAAAAATGCTTGGATGAAAACAATCATCCAAGCATTTTTTTAATTTAAGAGCGCTTTTTTTACATCTTCAACAATTTGGGTATTCGCAATAGGTCCGTTGTATAACCAACTACTTTTTTTATCATAGGTATGAACTTGGTTATTTTTCACAGCAGGTAAGTTCTTCCAAATTGCTTCTTGGAAAAGAGGTGCTGATTCATCACTGTTTACAAGGAAAATATGGTCTGCGTCAAGCTCAGCTAATTTTTCTAAAGAAACTTGATTCCAATCCGCAGTAGCATTTTTAGAAATTTCTTCCACTAATTTTGGAACTTGGAGGCCTAAGTCTTGATAGAGCACGGTTCCGCTTGAGCGATTATCGCTAACCATAAAGACTTGGTTGTTGGTTACCCATAAGACTGCCGCAGATTTGCCAGCATCTTTTTTGCCAAGGTCTTCTTGGACGCCTTTGGTTAAGGTATCATAATCTTCTAACACTTTTTTCGCTTGTTCTTTTTTATCTAAAACAGTGGCAATATCTTCCAATTGATCACGCCAGGTGACATTTTCGCCGTTTTTGACTACATAAGTTGGCGCTATTTTACTGTATTCTTTGTATTTACCGCCTTCAACTAGAGCAGATGAACTGATTAATAATAAGTCAGGTTCAAATTTTAGAACCGCTTCATATGGCAAGTCATAGGAAATAGTGGGGACATCTTTCAATTCTTTCGCTAAATAATCTTGAATGCTGCCTTGTCCAACTGTCCATTGTGCCACTGGTTTTTCTCCTAATGCAACTAGATAATCTTCTAAATAGCTCGCAATAATCCGTTTGGGTTTCGCGGGGACGGTTACTTTATTGCCTAAGGTATCTGTTACTTCATGTGTTTTGTCAGCGTTGTTGGCTTCTTTATTCGTATTACCACAAGCTGCGAGTAAGAATGAACCAAGAAGAAGGGTGGTACCAATTAGGACCGTCTTTTTTAAAAGTTTCATTGTGTAACTCCTTTATTTTTAGTTGATAACGATTCTCATTATCAGTTAAAAACGACCGTTTGTCAATCATCGCTTGCTTTTTTGAGCAAATAAGTTGCATTTTTTAGATAATTCGTTTTTTGATTGGAAGAAACATTGCTTTTTAAGGAAGGGTCTTTTATAATCAAGGAACAATGAGTGAGAACGATTCTCAATAAATGTAAAATAACGACAGAAAAATTAAAGAGGAATGGTTATGAATTATTTAGAGGCAGAGGACTTAACTACAGGATATGGTCGTCAAGTGATTAGTGAAGCGCTGAACTGTTCATTTGAATCGGGAACTATTACAAGTATTATTGGACCAAATGGTTGTGGCAAATCGACCTTGTTAAAAACACTTGCGCGTATTTTGCCAGCCGAGAAAGGCAAGGTGTTCATTAAGAACCAAGAACTTCAACATTTTTCTTCAAAAGAAGTGGCGCAAGAACTAGCGATTTTATCACAAACGCCAGAAAATACAATCGATTTATCTGTTTTTGACCTCGTCTCTTTTGGGCGGTATCCATATCAATCGGGCTGGAAAAGTGTCACCACAGAAGATCAAGAGTACATACAATGGGCATTAGAATTAACAGGCTTAACTGAATTAGCTAGAGAGTCTGTGGCGATTTTATCAGGTGGACAACGCCAACGGGTTTGGATTGCTATGGCGCTAGTACAGGATACGGATATTTTAATTTTAGATGAACCGACCACCTATTTGGATCCAGCGCATCAGCTAGAAATTTTAAATGTGTTAAAACGAATTAATCAAGAACATCAGAAAACTATCGTGATGACGATTCATGATATTAATTTAGCTTCTCGTTTTTCTGATCGCGTGATTGCGATGAAAGAGGGAAAGATTATCAATGAGGGAACACCGCAAGAAGTGATTACTGTTACTGGCTTAGCAGATGTTTTCGCTATTCAAGCAGAAATTAGTTATCATAGTCAGACACAGCGGCCACTAGTGCTTTCTTATGAGTTGATGGAAATGGAGCTGGATGGATGAAAGGCATAAGCGGATTTTATAGACACCAATGGCAAGTGTTACTTGTCTGTCTTTTTTTGCTACTGGGGACAATGCTTCTGTCGCTGATGTTTGGTGCGACGTCGGTTTCGATTCAAACGATTATTGAATCATTTACGCACTTCGATGCGACCAATCAAGCGCATCAAGTCATCCAAACGGTTCGGTTGCCGCGGATTTTAGGGGCCGCTTTTGTGGGAGCAAGTTTAGCGGTGAGTGGGGCGTTAGCGCAAGGGATTACGCAAAACCCATTGGCAGATTCTGGCTTGCTGGGTATCAATGCTGGGGCTGGCTTGGGCTTAGCGCTTGTTTTTGCTTTCCTCCCTCAGGCAAGTTATTGGTGGCTTTTAGTTGTTTCTTTTCTTGGTGCCGGCGTGAGTGTGGCACTGATTTATTATCTTTCTAATCATTCAATTCGAGGAGCAAGCCCCATGCGTCTGACCTTGGTGGGAGCTGGTATTAGTGCCCTTTTTTTATCATTTAGTCAATTCTTAGCCATTCAGTTCAATTTGAGTCAAGAGTTAACGTTTTGGTTTCTTGGCGGTGTCAGCGTTATTTCTTGGGCACAATTAAAAATAGTCGTCCCGATCTTTCTGGGCGCATTTGCATTAGCAATTCTGATTAGTCCGTCGGTGACTATTTTACGTTTTGGCGATGATGCAACAATTGGTTTAGGGCGAAATCCGCAGCGTATTCGGTTGTTTGCCAGTATAACGATTTTGCTTTTATCAGGATTGTCTGTGGCGCTGGTTGGCTCGGTCAGTTTTGTTGGTTTGGTGGTGCCTCATGTGATGCGAACAGTTTCTGGAGAAAATTACCGTCGCTTGATTCCGTTCTCGGCGTTAGGCGGTGCGCTCCTCGTTTTGGTGGCAGATTTAATCGCTCGAATGGTGAATCCGCCTTTTGAAACACCATTTGGGATTATCACGGCCTTAATTGGCATCCCATTCTTTCTTTATTTATTTCGTAAAGGAGGGCAACTAGGATGACACAGAAAAAAGTGTCCCGTTGGGTGGCTGTCTTAATAGTTGGGATTATCCTAACTGCTTGTATCAGTTTAACGCAAGGGGAATTATCTGTTTCCGTCATGGATTTAAAAGCCCTTCTTTTGGGACAGGGAAGTCAGGCCAAACAACTGTTAGTTTGGGATTTTCGGTTACCACGGATTGTGCTAGCGGTCCTTTCGGGCGCAGCTTTAGGCTTAAGCGGCGCTATTCTTCAAGGAATTACTCGGAATCCGTTGGCAGATACTGGGATTTTAGGCATTAATGCCGGTGCGGGGTTGGCAGTGATTTTGTTTATTAGTTTTGTTGAGACGACAAGTATCACGACGTTTGCACTTCCGCTTGTGGCCTTAGTTGGCGGCTTGCTAGCGGCTGTTGGGATTTTGGTAATCGCGTATCATCATCGTTTAGGATTAACGCCAGTTCGAATGGTCTTAGCGGGTGTCATTTTGAGTACGGGTATTTCAGCACTCACCTTATTAATTACATCAAAAATTGACACTGAAAAGTACCGTTTTGTTACAATGTGGCAAGCAGGCAGTATTTGGGGCAGTAATTGGTTCTTTGTGGGCGCTTTGTTGCCTTGGCTAGTCATCGGGTTCTTTTTTGCGATGAAGCGTCATCGTCTGTTGGATATTTTACAATTGGGGGACGAAACAGCTATTTCTGTAGGTATTGCTGTGAAAAAAGAACGAATCGTTTCGCTGCTGTTAGCGGTGATGTTGGCGGCTTCAGCGATTTCCGTTACAGGGGGAATTAATTTTTTAGGTTTACTTGCGCCACATATTGCTCGCAAATGTGGTTTTACGCAACAAAAACAGGTATTGCCATTGGCGGCGTTGTTTGGGAGTTTACTTTTATTGGTTAGTGATACGATTGGTCGGCTATTGCCTGGCAATGGAGAAATGCCTGCAGGGATTATTGTTGCGATCATCGGTGCGCCTTATTTTCTTTATTTGTTAATCAAAACAAGCGATTCGTTATAAAAAAGAATCGAAAGCTGGGTCAAGCGATCGTTGTGAAAGCAACTGTCATTTGCTCGGCTTTTTTATTGGCGGATTTTTGAAAAAATAGTATGATAAATGCGTAAGAGCATTGAATGGAGGATGAAAGAATGGAAAACTTTAATTTTTATGTACCAACAGACATCCGTTTTGGGAAAGATCGTTTAGACGAATTACCTGCTGTGTTAGATCAATTTGGCAAAAATGTCTTACTTGTTTATGGTGGTGGTAGTATCAAACGTAATGGCTTGTACCAACAAATTACTGATTTGGCCCAAAAAAACGGGCATACACTGATTGAGTTGAGCGGTGTCGAACCAAACCCGCGCATTGAAACCGTTAGAAAAGGAATTGAGTTGTGTAAAGAAAACCAAGTCGATGTTATTTTAGCAGTTGGCGGTGGTTCAACCATTGACTGTTCCAAAGCAATAGCTGCGGGCTTTTATTCGGAAGAAGATATCTGGACAGTTATTGCAGCCAGAAAAGGGTATACAGGTCCTGCTTTACCAATCGTGACCATCTTGACTTTAGCAGCGACAGGTAGTGAAATGAACGCAGGTGCTGTCATTTCTAACTTAGAAACCAATCAAAAATTAGGCTTTGGTGGTCCGAATATGATTCCAAAAGTTTCGTTCTTGGATCCAACGAATACTTTTACGGTTCCTCAAAATCAAACAGCAGCTGGCTCAGCGGATATTTTCAGTCATTTGATTGAAAACTATTTTAGTATTTCGACAGGCACGGATGTCCAAGATTTTGTGTCAGAAGGCTTAATGCGAACGGTTATCAAAAATTGTCCTATTGCTTTAGAAAATCCAGAAGATTATGATGCACGTGCTAATTTAATGTGGGCAAGTAGTTTAGCCTTAAATGGTTTAACAGGGCGCGGCAAACAAGGTGTTTGGTCTTGTCACCCAATGGAACATGAATTAAGTGCGTTTTATGACATTACGCATGGGATTGGCTTAGCAATTTTAACGCCTCGTTGGATGAATTACGTTTTGTCTGAACAAACCGTAGGCAAATTTGCACAGTTTGCTCGAAATGTTTGGGGAATAGTCGAACAAGAGGAGGAAGTAGCAGCGAAAAAAGGTATTCAAGCATTGTATGATTACTTTGTGGCTTGTGGCATTCCAATGACATTACCAGAAGTTGGCATCGAAGCAGATAAATTTGAAGAAATGGCACAACAAGCTGTGGCCCATAGTGCAATTGCCGAAAAGGCTTATGTACCATTGTATGCAGCGGATATAGTAGCGATTTATAAAGATTGTTTAACCGAAAGTCAATTTATTTAATCCATAAAAAAGCGGTTTGCCTTGGCAAACCGCTTTTGTTAATAAGAAACAAGTTCTTATAAGTAGTATTTTTCTTTCACAGTTAAATCATCGTTTAATTCATAAACTAATGGTTTACCTGTTGGGATTTCAAGATCCATAATATCTTCATCAGAAATGCCTTCGATGTGTTTAGCTAAAGCACGTAATGAATTACCATGAGCCGCTACTAAGACAGTTTTGTTGTCTTTTAAAGCTGGCGCAATTTCATCTTGCCAGAATGGTAATGCACGTTCCAAAGTAACTTTCAAGTTTTCGCCACCAGGAATATCGCGTTGGTCTAACATTGCATAACGACGGTCGTTTGCTGCAGAACCTTCATCTGTTGCTTCCATTAATGGAGGAAGAGTATCGTAAGAACGACGCCAGATGTGGACTTGTTCGTCTCCGTATTTTTCAGCAGTTTCTTTTTTGTTTAGTCCTTGTAATTTACCATAGTGACGTTCGTTTAAGCGCCAAGATTTGATTTGAGGTACCCATAATTGATCTGAGTATTCTAGTAAATAGTTACAAGTTTTGATGGCACGAGTTAAAACAGAAGTATAAGCAACGTCGAATTCGATGCCTGCTTCTTTAATTTTACGGCCGCCTTCTTTTGCTTCTTCAACACCTTCAGGTGCTAAATCTACGTCAGCCCATCCAGTAAATTGGTTTAAGGCATTCCATTCGCTAAGTCCATGACGAGAAAAAACTAATTTTGGCATGTATAAGCTCTCCTTTGAGTTTAGTTTTCTGAAAATAAGATTTCCACGTTTATTGTACACCGTTTTGCGCAAGATTTCCAATGGAAAATAGTAAAAAAACGTGAAAGTTGCTGAAAAATTAGAGTGAAATCGAATCAAAAAAGAAGCCCCATCTGAAGGACTTCTTTTTTATTCTTAGGAATACAGCCGTTCGACATCTGTCTCAGGTAAATTGATGTACTTATAACAAGTGCCCACCGAAACGCCGCATTTATTAGAAATAAATTGGATGGTTTCTTTGTTTTCGTAATATAATGCACGGATTTTGCGGACGGTGCGTCCATCGATTTTTGGACGTCCACCTACTTTTCCGTTTTCACGAGCTTTGTGGAGCCCGACGAGTGTTCGTTCTTTAATTAGTGCACATTCCATCGCAGATAAGCTCTCCATTAATTGGAAATAGGCTTCACCTGTTGGAAGGTGAGTATCAATTCCTTCTGAAATGCTGACAAAATCAACTTGTTTTTCCTTTAACATTTTCATAAAGTCTGTTAATTGGCGGGTTGTTTTACCTAAATGGTGCAATTTACAAACAATAAGTGTATCCCCAGCAGAAAGAAGTTTTTCGACTTCGTCTAAGACACTGATCTCCGCTTGAGGATCAAATGTCTCTTGGAAAATATCATCACAACCAAACGATTGGAGAGTGGTTAGTTGATTTTTTAAATCGTCTTCAATAATAGTTGTGCGTGCATAACCAATTCGTTTCATATATTATCCTTCCTATATAAATAATCTTTTTTCACACATTCTTAACGTGCGGGAACATGTAAGGTTTTCGGTCCATCTTCATAACCGACGATTACCATAGAAACCATATTTAAAAATAAGCCGTGTTCGACGACGCCAACCAAGTTGTCTAAATAAGAACCTAAAGCTTCTGGATCTGTAATTTTTTCTAAATGCAAATCGATGATATGGTGGCCTCCATCTGTTATTAATGTTTCGCCAGCAGCGTTTAGACGAAGTGCTGGGTGATAGCCTTTTTCTTCAAATAAATGCACTAGTTGGCAGCTGCCATAAGGGACAACCTCAACAGGAAGTGGGAAAGCCCCTAAATCGTCCACCATTTTTGATTTATCCACAATCCAAATACATTTCTTTGAATAAGTGGCCACAATTTTTTCAAAAAGTAAGGCAGCGCCACCGCCTTTGATTCCTTGAAAATCAGCGCTGATTTCATCGGCGCCATCAATCGTAAGATCCACATACGGAACCTCATCAATACCCTTTAAAGGAATGCCCAAGGCTAAGGCTTGTTTCTCTGTTTCTTTTGAAGTAGTAACCCCCACGATTGACAATCCTTCTTCTTTTACGCGACGACCAATTTCGTCTACCATAAATTTTGCTGTTGAGCCAGTACCCAAACCGACAATCATGCCGTCTTCTACATATTTTGCAGCTTCGATTCCTACCATTTGTTTCAGATTCATCGCTGTTTTCCGCCCCCTTCAATAGTCAAAGATATTGTACCGTTATTTAACTAAAAAAGATAGAAAGTTTTTGAAAAAGTCATAAAAATTTTTAAAGAAAAAGTGCATTTAAATAGAAGGAAAAGCTTTTTTACGAAAGGCGAAAGAAGAGGGTTGACAGCTGATACTTATCGTGGTATCCTAACAAAGGTGCTTTATCTACAGGTTCCTTATAGGGACGTGCTGACTGTCTATCAAAGCATATTTGATAAAGAGTGCAGAGATTGCATTATTTTTTATCGCGAAAAAAGAACCACCTGGATGTGTGGAACTAGAAGCGAAGTAAGGAAGGAGGAGAACAAGGAATGCCTACAATTAACCAATTAGTACGTAAACCTCGTAAATCTAAAGTAGAAAAATCTGATTCACCAGCCTTAAACAAAGGATATAACAGTTTTAAGAAAACTCAAACAAACGTTAACTCTCCGCAAAAACGTGGAGTTTGTACACGTGTGGGTACGATGACACCTAAAAAACCGAACTCAGCTTTACGTAAATATGCCCGTGTTCGTTTGTCAAACTTAATCGAAGTTACAGCTTATATCCCAGGTATCGGTCACAACTTACAAGAACACAGCGTGGTATTATTACGTGGTGGACGTGTAAAAGACTTACCAGGGGTACGTTACCATATCGTTCGTGGTGCGCTTGATACTGCCGGTGTTAACGACCGTAAACAAAGCCGCTCTAAATACGGTACAAAACGTCCTAAAGCTTAATTATAATAAGACAATAACAACTTGAAAAATCATATTTCGGAAGGAGGAGTTACGGATGCCTCGTAAAGGTCCTGTTGCAAAACGTGATGTTTTACCAGATCCAATTTATAACTCAAAATTAGTAACTCGCTTAATCAACCGTGTAATGGTTGACGGTAAACGCGGGATTGCTGCTAACATTATCTATAATTCATTTGATATCATCAAAGAATCTACAGGTAACGATCCATTGGAAGTTTTTGAACAAGCAATGAAAAACGTTATGCCTGTTCTTGAAGTTAAAGCACGTCGTGTTGGGGGTTCTAACTACCAAGTACCAGTTGAAGTTCGTCCAGAACGTCGTACAACTTTAGGTTTACGTTGGGTAGTTAACTACGCACGTCTACGTGGTGAACACACAATGGAAGAACGTCTAGCGAAAGAAATCATGGATGCTGCTAACAACACTGGCGCTTCTGTTAAAAAACGCGAAGACACACACAAAATGGCAGACGCAAACCGCGCATTTGCTCATTATCGTTGGTAAGATCCTCTCTGTCTGTCGCGTAAAGTGGCAGCAGAAAGTCAATTTACAATCGATTTAAATAAAGAGAGGAGTAAACATACAAAATGGCAAGAGAATTTTCACTTGAAAAAACTCGTAACATTGGTATCATGGCCCACGTTGATGCTGGTAAAACAACAACAACTGAGCGTATCTTGTACTACACTGGTAAAATCCATAAAATCGGTGAAACCCATGAAGGTGCTTCACAAATGGACTGGATGGAACAAGAACAAGAACGTGGTATCACGATTACATCCGCTGCGACAACTGCACAGTGGAAAGGCTACCGTGTAAATATCATCGATACTCCAGGACACGTGGACTTCACAATTGAAGTACAACGTTCTCTACGCGTATTAGATGGTGCGGTAACAGTTCTTGACTCTCAATCAGGTGTAGAACCTCAAACAGAAACTGTTTGGCGTCAAGCGACTGAATATAAAGTTCCTCGTATTGTATTCTGTAACAAAATGGATAAAATCGGTGCGGACTTCTTCTATTCAGTAGAATCATTACATGATCGTTTACAAGCAAACGCTCATCCAATTCAAATTCCAATCGGAGCTGAAGAAGACTTCACTGGAATCATTGACTTGATTAAAATGAAAGCTGAAATCTACACAAATGATTTGGGAACAGATATTCAAGAAACTGATATTCCTGAAGATTATTTAGAAAAAGCGCAAGAATGGCGCGAAAAATTAGTTGAAGCTGTTGCTGAAACTGACGAAGACTTAATGATGAAATATCTTGAAGGTGAAGAAATCACTGAAGAAGAATTAGTCGCTGGTATCCGTCAAGCAACAATCAACGTTGAGTTCTTCCCTGTATTAGCTGGTTCAGCATTCAAGAATAAAGGGGTTCAATTAATGTTGGACGCTGTTCTTGATTACTTACCATCTCCATTAGATATCGATGCTATCAAAGGGATCGATACTAAAACAGACGAAGAAACAACTCGTCCAGCTGATGACGAAGCACCTTTCGCTTCATTAGCATTTAAAGTTATGACTGACCCATTCGTAGGTCGTTTAACTTTCTTCCGTGTTTATTCTGGTGTCCTTGAAAGTGGTTCATACGTATTGAACGCTTCAAAAGGCAAAAAAGAACGTATCGGTCGTATCCTACAAATGCACGCCAACACTCGTCAAGAAATTGACAAAGTGTACTCTGGTGATATCGCTGCTGCTGTTGGTCTGAAAGACACAACAACTGGTGATACATTATGTGCATTAGATGCACCAGTTATTCTTGAATCTATTGAATTCCCTGATCCAGTTATCCAAGTCGCTGTTGAACCTAAATCAAAAGCTGACCAAGATAAAATGGGCGTGGCTCTACAAAAACTTGCTGAAGAAGATCCATCATTCCGCGTTGAAACAAACGTTGAAACTGGTGAAACAGTTATCTCTGGTATGGGTGAATTGCACTTAGACGTTTTAGTAGACCGTATGAAACGTGAATTCAAAGTTGAAGCTAACGTAGGTGCTCCTCAAGTATCTTACCGCGAAACATTCCGTGCTGCGACTAAAGCAGAAGGTAAATTCGTTCGTCAGTCTGGTGGTAAAGGACAATACGGTCACGTATGGGTTGAATTTACACCAAATGAAGAAGGTAAAGGCTTCGAGTTTGAAAACGCAATTGTCGGTGGTGTGGTTCCTCGTGAATACATCCCAGCAGTTGAAAAAGGGTTAGAAGACTCTATGAACAACGGTGTTCTTGCTGGTTATCCATTAGTTGATATCAAAGCAAAACTTTACGATGGTTCATACCACGATGTCGATTCAAATGAAACGGCCTTCCGTGTAGCTGCTTCTATGGCATTGAAAGCTGCGGCTAAAAATGCAAACCCAGTTATTTTAGAACCAATGATGAAAGTTACAATTACTGTTCCTGAAGATTACTTAGGTGATATCATGGGACACGTAACAAGTCGTCGTGGACGTGTTGAAGGTATGGAAGCACACGGTAACTCTCAAATCGTTAATGCGATGGTACCTTTAGCTGAAATGTTTGGTTATGCTACAACATTACGTTCAGCAACACAAGGACGCGGTACATTTATGATGGTATTTGACCACTATGAAGACGTACCTAAGTCTGTTCAAGAAGAAATCATCAAGAAAAACGGCGGCAACGCATAATTTTCCTTGAGAATAAAAGGTTTGTTTTTAGAACTATCCTTTTTTCAAGATTTCGTGTAAAATAGCTTATGATGATCAGACGATTTTTAGTAACGTCTATCACATATAAAACAAACAATAAAATTTATATTTTTAGGAGGAACATTCAAAATGGCAAAAGAAAAATTTGACCGTTCTAAATCCCATGTTAACATTGGTACTATCGGACACGTTGACCATGGTAAAACTACATTAACAGCTGCAATTGCTACTGTATTATCAAAACACGGTGGCGGGGAAGCACAAAGCTACGATTCTATCGATAACGCTCCAGAAGAAAAAGAACGTGGAATCACAATCAACACTTCTCATATCGAATATGAAACTGAAACTCGTCACTATGCACACGTTGACTGCCCAGGACACGCGGACTACGTTAAAAACATGATCACTGGTGCTGCTCAAATGGACGGAGCTATCTTAGTAGTTTCTGCTGCTGATGGTCCTATGCCTCAAACACGTGAACATATCTTATTATCACGTAACGTTGGTGTACCATACATCGTTGTATTCTTAAACAAAATGGATATGGTTGATGACGAAGAATTATTAGAATTAGTAGAAATGGAAGTTCGTGACTTATTATCAGAATACGATTTCCCAGGCGATGATGTTCCAGTTATCGCAGGTTCTGCTTTGAAAGCTTTAGAAGGCGACGAGTCTTATGAAGAAAAAATCTTAGAATTAATGGCTGCAGTTGACGAATATATCCCAACTCCAGAACGTGATACTGACAAACCATTCATGATGCCAGTCGAAGACGTATTCTCAATCACTGGACGTGGTACTGTTGCTACAGGCCGTGTTGAACGTGGTGAAGTTCGCGTTGGTGACGAAGTTGAAATCGTTGGTATTAAAGACGAAACATCTAAAACAACTGTTACAGGTGTTGAAATGTTCCGTAAATTATTAGACTACGCTGAAGCAGGCGACAACATCGGTGCTTTATTACGTGGTGTAGCACGTGAAGATATCGAACGTGGACAAGTATTAGCTAAACCAGCTACAATCACTCCACACACAAAATTCAAAGCTGAAGTATACGTATTATCAAAAGAAGAAGGCGGACGTCACACTCCATTCTTCACTAACTACCGTCCTCAATTCTACTTCCGTACAACAGACGTTACTGGTGTTGTAGAATTGCCAGAAGGTACTGAAATGGTAATGCCTGGTGATAACGTTGCTATGGACGTTGAATTAATTCACCCAATCGCTATCGAAGACGGAACTCGTTTCTCTATTCGTGAAGGCGGACGTACTGTAGGTTCAGGCGTTGTTACTGAAATCGTTAAATAATTAACTTTTTAACTATAGTTTTAACCAGCGTAAAAAACTGGGGTATTCGGACGTAAGACCAGAGAATTTATTCTCTGGTCTTTTTTTGTTTAGAAATTGGCTGGCTAAAAAATAAGCCAATTGGCTGTTTTAGCAGACTTGTTTCTTCCGTATACTTGGAGAAAAAGGTTAGGTGATTTAATGGAAAAAGTATTGTCGATTGCAGGCTCCGATTCAACTGGAGGGGCAGGGATTCAAGCAGATTTAAAAACATTTGAAGAGTATGGAGTTTTTGGATTTTCAAGTTTAACCTCGATTGTGACGATGGATCCTACGACAGGCTGGTCACATGAAGTAACTGAATTGCCAGAAACGCTCTTAGAAAAACAATTGATTTCGGTTTTTGCAGGCGGTCCAGTAGCGGCCTTGAAAACAGGGATGATGGGCAATGAACAAAATATTAAAATGGCTAGCAAATACATTAAACAAGAAAAAATTCAAAAAGTCGTGATTGACCCAGTCATTGCTTGTAAGGGAACGGCACAAATTCTGCAACCCAAAAGTGTGGAAGGCCTAAAAAAAGATTTACTGCCATTAGCATTAGTTGCTACGCCTAATTTAATTGAAGCGGGCATCTTATCTGGTTTAGGCGAAATTTCTTCCGTGGCGGAGATGGAAGAAGCGGCAAAACGAATTGTACAAATGGGAGCCAAACATGTCGTGGTTAAAGGGGGACATCGCTTAGCTGGTGAAAAAGCACTGGACTTGTTTTACGATGGTCACACCGCGCATCTTTTGGAAAATGAATTATATCCTACTGATTATAATCATGGTGCAGGTTGTACTTTTTCAGCGGCGATCACAGCTGGCTTGGCGAAAGGTTATTCGGTGTTAGAAGCAGTAACTTTAGCAAAAAAATTTGTAGCAGCGGCGATTAAACACGGTATTCAAGTTAATCCTTATGTGGGGCACGTGTGGCATGGTGCATACACCCATGCGGAACAACGGATGCGTAAGAAAGCATAATGTTTAGAACTAGAGGAGTCTGTCAAGGACTGGCTCTAGTTTTTTTGTGATAAAGAATAACAATAGTAGGTATTACGTTAAAAGAATGTTCAAATTTTTAAAAGAGGAGTAGAATAGAACTGTAATTGAAAAAAAAGAAGCGGAACATAGAAGGGGTGTTAACTTTTCTGTGCTTCAGTTTAGAACGGACTGTGGTGTTTGTTTTGACGAACTACCGGAAAGCGACTTCTTTTTGTTTTGGCTTCAAATGGTATTTAATGGAGGGTATGCAATGTTAGAAAAAGAAATGGAGGGTATGCAATGTTAGAAAAAGAAACGTACAGTCAACTGTTTAAATGGTCTTTTTCAAAAAAGACACAAGTCACATACTGGGATGGTACCGTCAAAGAGTATGGGCAAGGGTCGGGGGATCCGGTTTTTAAAATTGTATTCAATGAAAAAATTCCTGTGAAGGATTTACTGAATAACGCTTCGTTAACTTTAGGGGAAGCCTACATGGATCGCAAAATTGAAATCGAAGGCGATATCCAAGCACTGATTTATGATGTGTATAACCAAAAGGATAGCTTTTTACACAATGCTAAATTTATTAAATGGCTTCCTAAAGAAAGTCATTCAAAAAAACGCTCGCAAGAGGATATTCACAGCCATTACGATCTAGGAAATGATTTTTACAAAAAATGGCTTGACCAAACAATGACATATTCATGTGCTTATTTTAAAACGCCTGAAGATACATTAGAACAAGCGCAAGTGAATAAAGTGCATCATATTTTAGATAAATTGTTTATCAAAGAGGGCGACACTTTACTGGATATTGGCTGCGGCTGGGGCACGTTAATTTTAACTGCGGTGAAAGAATATGGAGCCAAAGCAACTGGGATTACATTAAGTGAAGAGCAATTTCATCATATTCGCCATATTATAGAAAAAGAAGGCCTACAAGATCGAATGACTGTCAAATTGATGGATTATCGTGATTTAAAAGGAGAGTCTTTTGACCATATTACGAGTGTTGGGATGTTTGAACATGTCGGTGCAGAAAATCTACATGAATATTTTGACGTCGTTCAACGAAACTTAGCGCCTAAAGGTACGGCGTTGATTCATGGGATCAGTCGCCAACAAGGTGGGGCTAAAAATGCTTGGATTAATCGTTATATTTTCCCTGGTGGCTATATTCCTGGTGTCACTGAGCTAGTCGGTCATATGACAGAAAATGACTTGCAAGTGATTGACTTGGAAAGTTTGCGCAGAGATTATCAATTGACGTTGGAACATTGGACAAAAAACTTCCATAATATAGAAGCAGAAATTGTTGACGAAAAAGGGGAGCGCTTCTATCGAATGTGGGACTTATATTTGCAAGCATGTGCAGCCTCATTCCAAGCAAGCAATATTGATGTTATTCAATATTTATTGGTTCATCCAGATAACAATGATATTCCAATGCGCCGGATTGGTTAATAGAATAAAAAAGAAAGAATTTGAGATTCTGGTAAAAAAGGAATCCCAAATTCTTTTTTTTATAAAAATAGAATGAAAAGAATTGAAAAACAAAACAAATGCTTTTCAAAACAAGAAAAAATTCTTTCAAAAAAACGCAGAAAATCCTTGCTAACACTATCCTTTCATAGTATAATCAAAAAGGTGCTGTTTACAGGAGTGTAAAAAGCATTGGTAGATCAACGATTTGATTTGCCGGCTGTGAAGCGAGAGGTTGCGACACGCTCGGACGCTTTGCCATGAACGAGCATGCCGGATAAATTTTCGTGGAGCTATGTCTACTTTTAAAATAGGCGAAGGAGGGAACAAGATGGCAAAACAAAAAATTCGTATCCGTTTAAAAGCGTATGAACACCGTATTTTAGATCAATCAGCGGATAAAATTGTGGAAACAGCAAAAAGAACTGGAGCTGACGTATCAGGTCCGATTCCATTACCAACAGAACGCTCACTTTACACAGTTATTCGTGCGACTCATAAATACAAAGATTCTCGCGAACAATTCGAAATGCGTACTCACAAACGTCTAATTGACATTGTGAACCCAACACCAAAAACAGTTGACGCTCTAATGAAGCTTGACTTACCGTCTGGTGTTAATATTGAAATCAAACTATAAAATTAAGATGGAGGTGTACTCATGACCAAAGGAATCTTAGGGAAAAAAGTGGGAATGACACAAATCTTTACTGAGTCTGGTGAATTAATTCCAGTAACAGTAGTTGAAGCTACGCCAAACGTAGTTTTACAAGTGAAAACTGTTGAAACTGACGGATACGAAGCTATCCAAGTTGGTTACCAAGACAAACGTGAAGTTTTATCAAACAAACCTGCGAAAGGTCATGTTGCAAAAGCAAACACGGCTCCTAAGCGCTTCATTAAAGAATTCAAGAATGTTGAGCTAGGAGAATATGAAGTAGGTAAAGAAATCAAAGTAGATGTTTTCCAAGCAGGAGACGTTGTTGATGTTACAGGTACTACGAAAGGTAAAGGATTCCAAGGGGCAATTAAACGTCACGGCCAAAGCCGCGGACCTATGTCTCATGGTTCTCGTTATCACCGTCGTCCTGGGTCAATGGGTCCAGTAGCGCCTAACCGTGTATTTAAAAATAAACGACTAGCCGGCCGTATGGGTGGCGACCGCGTAACAATTCAAAACCTTGAAGTTGTTAAAGTGGACGTAGAAAGAAATGTTATCTTAATCAAAGGAAACATTCCTGGAGCGAAAAAATCTTTAATCACAATCAAATCAGCTGTGAAAGCTAAATAAGTGTAGGGAAAGGAGGAACTAAGGAATGCCGAATGTAGCATTATTCAAACAAGATGGAACTCAAAACGGTGAAATCACTTTAAATGAAGAAATCTTCGGAATCGAACCTAATGAAAGTGTTGTCTATGATGCAATCATCATGCAACGTGCTTCATTAAGACAAGGAACACACGCAGTTAAAAACCGTAGCGCTGTTCGTGGCGGTGGCCGCAAACCATGGCGTCAAAAAGGAACTGGTCGTGCTCGTCAAGGTTCAATCCGTTCACCACAATGGCGTGGAGGTGGCGTAGTCTTTGGACCAACACCGCGTTCATACAGCTACAAACTTCCTAAAAAAGTTCGTCGCTTAGCAATGAAATCTGTATTATCAGACAAAGTTGCTGAAAATAACTTGGTAGCAGTAGAAGGTTTAAGCTTCGATGCACCAAAAACAAAAGAATTCAAACAAGTTCTTGCTAACTTGTCTATCGATACTAAAGTATTAGTTGTTTTAGAAAATGGTAACGACTTTGCAGCTTTATCAGCTCGTAACTTACCAAACGTTTCTGTAGTAACTTCTGATAACGTTAGTGTGTTAGATGTTGTGTCAGCTAACAAAGTCTTGGCAACACAAACAGCTCTTACTCAAATTGAGGAGGTGCTTGCATAATGGAATTACTAGACGTAATCAAACGCCCAGTGATCACTGAAAAATCCATGTTAGCTATGGACGAAAAGAAATATACTTTCGAAGTGGACACTCGCGCAAACAAAACTTTAGTAAAACAAGCTGTTGAATCAGCATTCGATGTTAAAGTAGCAAACGTAAACATCTTAAACGTGCGTCCAAAATTCAAACGCATGGGTAAATATGCAGGTTATACAAAAAAACGTCGCAAAGCGATCGTTACATTAACTGAAGATTCAAAAGAAATTCAATTATTCGAAGCTGCTGAATAAGCAGTCCTGAACAATATCAACGTAGGAGGGAAATAAGACGTGGCGATTAAAAAGTACAAACCTACCACAAATGGCCGTCGTAACATGACAAGTTCTGATTTCGCTGAAATCACAACTTCAACACCAGAAAAATCATTGTTACAGCCATTAAAAAACAATGCCGGTCGTAACAACAACGGTCGCATTACGGTTCGTCACCAAGGTGGCGGTCACAAACGTCAATACCGTGTGATTGACTTCAAACGTAATAAAGATAACGTCGCAGCGGTTGTTAAAACGATCGAGTACGATCCAAACCGTTCTGCTAACATCGCGTTAGTTCATTACGAAGACGGGGTTAAGGCATACATCTTAGCACCAAAAGGATTAGAAGTAGGCATGCGCCTAGTATCTGGTCCAGAAGCAGATATTAAAGTAGGTAACGCATTACCATTGGAAAACATTCCAGTTGGTACAGTTATCCACAACATTGAAATGAAACCTGGTAAAGGTGGACAATTAATCCGTTCAGCTGGAACAAGCGCGCAAGTACTTGGTAAAGAAGGCAAATACGTATTAATCCGCTTAAACTCTGGCGAAGTTCGTATGATCTTAGCAACTTGCCGTGCAACAATCGGTTCAGTTGGTAACGAACAACACGAATTAATCAACATTGGTAAAGCTGGCCGCTCTCGTTGGATGCGTAAACGCCCAACTGTTCGTGGTAGCGTAATGAACCCTAACGATCACCCACACGGTGGTGGTGAAGGTAAAACACCAATTGGACGTAAAGCGCCAGTATCTCCATGGGGTCAACCAGCAATTGGATACAAAACACGTAATAAAAAAGCTAAATCAGACAAACTTATCGTTCGTCGTCGTACTAAATAATTTTTTTGACCATGTGTCGTACATTTTGAGAGGAGGTTCACCATGGGTCGTAGTTTAAAAAAAGGACCTTTCGTCGATGATCATTTGATGAAAAAGGTCGAAGCACAACAAGGTGCCGAAAAGAAAAAAGTAATTAAAACTTGGTCTCGCCGCTCTACAATTTTTCCATCATTCGTAGGTTTCACAATCGCTGTATATGATGGACGGAAACATGTCCCTGTTTACATTCAAGAAGACATGGTAGGACATAAATTAGGTGAATTTGCACCAACTAGAACTTATCGTGGCCACGTTGCTGACGATAAAAAAACTAAACGCTAATTTTGAGGGGAGGATATGCAAATGTCAGAACAAATTACATCAGCTAAAGCAACTGCAAAAACAGTTCGCACTTCACCTCGTAAAGCACGTTTAGTAATCGATCTTATCAGAGGGAAAAGCGTTGCGGATGCAATTTCAATCTTGAAATTCACACCGAACAAGTCTGCTGGAATCATTGAAAAAGTTTTAATGTCAGCAGTTGCTAACGCAGAAAACAACTTTGACTTAGACGTTGAAAGCTTAGTCGTATCTGAAGCATTTGTTAACGAAGGACCAACAATGAAACGTTTCCGTCCTCGTGCAAAAGGTTCAGCTTCACCAATCAACAAACGTACTAGTCACATCACAGTAGTTGTAACAGAGAAATAAGTCTCATGAAATAGGCTGTTTTCTTTATGAAAACAGAGCTTAAACATTTAAGAGGAGGGACAATCAGTGGGTCAAAAAGTACATCCAATTGGAATGCGTGTAGGCATCATCCGCGACTGGGATGCGAAATGGTATGCTGAAAAAGAGTATGCTGAATTCTTACACGAAGATTTAAGAATCCGTAAATTTATCGCAACAAAACTTGCTGATGCTGCTGTATCTACAATTGAAATCGAACGCGCTGCAAACCGTGTTAACATTTCAATTCACACAGCTAAACCAGGTATGGTTATCGGTAAAGGCGGATCTGAAGTCGAAAACCTAAGAAAAGAATTAAACAAATTAACTGGCAAACGAGTTCACATCAACATCGTTGAAATCAAAAAACCAGATTTAGATGCAAAATTAGTAGGCGAAGGAATTGCACGTCAATTAGAAAACCGTGTTGCTTTCCGTCGTGCTCAAAAACAAGCCATCCAACGCGCAATGCGTGCTGGCGCTAAAGGAATCAAAACTCAAGTATCAGGTCGTCTAAACGGTGCGGATATCGCTCGTTCAGAAGGATACTCTGAAGGAACTGTACCACTTCACACATTACGTGCGGACATTGATTACGCATGGGAAGAAGCGGACACTACTTACGGAAAACTAGGAGTTAAAGTGTGGATCTATCGTGGAGAAATTCTTCCAACGAAAAAAAACACTGAGAAAGGAGGGAAATAATCATGTTAGTACCTAAACGTGTAAAACACCGTCGTGAATTCCGCGGAAAAATGCGCGGTGAAGCTAAAGGCGGAAAAGAAGTAGCATTTGGTGAATGGGGTTTACAAGCAACTGAATCTCACTGGATTACTAACCGTCAAATCGAAGCAGCCCGTATTGCAATGACTCGTTACATGAAACGTGGCGGGAAAGTATGGATTAAAATTTTCCCTCACAAGTCTTACACAAGTAAAGCTATCGGCGTACGTATGGGTAAAGGTAAAGGGGCACCAGAAGGCTGGGTATCACCAGTTAAACGTGGTAAAATCATGTTTGAAATAGCAGGCGTTCCTGAAGAAGTAGCTCGTGAAGCTCTTCGTCTTGCATCTCACAAATTGCCGGTAAAAACTAAGATCGTAAAACGTGAGGAAATGGGTGGTGAATCGAATGAAGGTTAAAGAAATCAGAGAATTAACCACTGCCGAAATGCTAGATAAAGAAAAACAATTAAAAGAAGAATTGTTCAACTTAAGATTCCAATTAGCAACAGGTCAATTAGAAAACACTGCACGTATTAAAGAAGTACGTCAATCGATTGCACGCATCAAAACAGTATTGCGTGAACAAGCTAACTAATAGTGGAAGGAGGCCAAACGCGTATGACTGAAGAAAGAAATCAACGTAAAGTTTACCAAGGTCGCGTGGTATCAGACAAAATGGATAAAACAATCACAGTTGTCGTTGAAACAAAGAAAAACCACCCTATCTATGGCAAACGTATGAAATATTCTAAAAAATATAAAGCGCATGATGAAAACAACACAGCGAAAGTTGGAGACATCGTAAAAATCATGGAAACTCGTCCATTATCAGCTACAAAACGTTTCCGTTTACTAGAGGTAGTCGAAGAAGCAGTTATTATCTAATAAAACGAGAATTTCCTAATAGATTGAAGCACAAAATCTGAAAGGGGGATACACATCGTGATCCAACAAGAAAGTCGTTTAAGAGTCGCTGACAATTCTGGCGCACGTGAAATTTTAACGATCAAAGTCCTAGGCGGATCTGGTCGTAAAACTGCTAACATCGGTGACGTTATTGTTGCTACTGTCAAACAAGCAACGCCAGGTGGGGTTGTTAAAAAAGGTGAAGTAGTTAAAGCCGTTATCGTTCGTACAAAATCTGGCGCTCGTCGTGCTGACGGTTCTTACATCAAATTTGATGAAAATGCTGCGGTAATTATCCGTGACGATAAAAGCCCACGCGGAACACGTATCTTCGGACCAGTTGCACGTGAATTACGTGAAAACAACTTCATGAAGATCGTTTCTCTAGCACCAGAAGTATTATAATCTCGAGCCCACGTTAAAGGAGGTGCGAAACAGTAATGTTTGTTAAAAAAGGCGATAAAGTAAAAGTTATCACTGGTAAAGATAAAAACAAAGAAGGCGTTGTCTTAGCAGCGTTTCCTAAACAAGATAAAGTTATCGTTGAAGGTGTCAACGTCGTTAAAAAACACCAAAAACCAAACCAAGCAGCCCCACAAGGTGGAATCCTTGAAGTGGAAGCGCCAATTCATGTTTCTAATGTAATGGTGATTGATCCTTCAAACGGAGAAGCTACTAAAGTTGCGTTTAAAGAAGTCGACGGCAAAAAAGTCCGCGTTTCTAAAAAAACAGGTGAAGTTTTAGATAAATAAAAATTGCGGAAGGAGGGCTTACTGAATGAACCGCCTGAAAGAAAAATATATTAAAGAAGTAACACCATCATTGGTGGAAAAATTTAATTACAGCTCAGTTATGCAAACACCTAAAGTTGATAAAATCGTTATCAACATGGGTGTGGGTGATGCAGTATCAAATGCTAAAAACTTAGACAAAGCTGTTGAAGAATTAGCATTAATCACTGGTCAAAAACCACTTATCACAAAAGCTAAAAAATCTATCGCTGGATTCCGTTTACGTGAAGGAATGCCAATCGGTGCGAAAGTAACGCTACGCGGCGAAAGAATGTACGAATTTTTAGATAAATTAGTAACAGTTTCTTTACCTCGTGTACGTGACTTCCACGGTGTCAGCAAAAAAGCTTTCGATGGTCGTGGTAACTATACTTTAGGTATTAAAGAACAATTAATCTTCCCAGAAGTTGATTATGATTTAGTAGATAAAGTACGCGGTATGGACATCGTAATTGTTACAACAGCGAACACTGACGAAGAGTCTCGCGAATTGTTGGCACAATTAGGTATGCCATTCCAAAAATAATATAAGGAGGCGAACTACGTGGCTAAAAAATCAATGATTGCTAAAAACAAACGTCCTGCTAAACATTCAACACAAGCTTATACTCGTTGTGAACGTTGTGGACGTCCACATTCAGTTTATCGTAAATTTCATCTTTGCCGTATTTGCTTCCGCGAACTTGCCTATAAAGGTCAAATTCCCGGCGTGAAGAAAGCTAGCTGGTAAACAAGTAAACTCGCATAAAGGAGGTAAATAGTTCAATGGTCATGACAGATCCAATTGCAGATTTTCTAACTCGCATTCGTAATGCGAACATGGTTAAACATGAAACTTTAGAAGTACCTGCTTCAAAAATCAAACGTGATATCGCAGAAATCCTGAAACGTGAAGGATTTATCCGCGACGTAGAATACATCGAAGATGACAAACAAGGCGTAATCCGTGTTTTCCTAAAATATGGTAAAAACGAAGAACGTGTTATCACAAACTTAAAACGTATTTCTAAACCAGGTTTACGTGCATACGTAAAAGCTGACGAAGTACCAAAAGTATTAAACGGTCTAGGAATTGCAATCATCTCTACATCAGAGGGTGTAATTACTGACAAAGAAGCTAGAGCGAAAAATATCGGCGGCGAAGTAATCGCCTACGTATGGTAATTCTAAAAAATACACAAGGAGGTGTCTCTAAGTGAGCCGTATTGGTAATAAAGTTGTTGTTCTTCCTGCTGGTGTTGAAATCAAGCAAGACGGAAACAACATTACAGTTAAAGGACCTAAAGGTGAATTAACACGCGAATTTTCTTCTGATATCAAAATGAACATCGAAGGAAACGAAGTGACATTCACTCGTCCAAACGATTCAAAAGAAATGAAAACAATCCACGGAACAACTCGTGCAAACTTCAACAACATGGTTGTTGGTGTTTCTGAAGGTTTCCAAAAAGCACTTGAACTTATCGGGGTCGGATACCGTGCCCAAGTACAAGGCAACAAATTAACTTTAAACGTTGGTTATTCTCATCCTGTCGAAATGACAGCACCAGAAGGCGTAACATTTGAAGTACCTGCGAACACACAAGTTATCGTTAAAGGCATCAACAAAGAAGTTGTTGGTGAATTAGCTGCTAACATCCGTGGCGTTCGTCCTCCAGAACCTTATAAAGGCAAAGGGATTCGCTATGTTGGTGAATTTGTACGCCGTAAAGAAGGTAAAACTGGTAAATAATAACAGCTGTGTAGAAAACAGAAGTCAACAACAAGCAACTGTCATTTTATGGGATTTTTCCAATAAAATGCTTTTGTCTTGTCTGCCAGCTTCTCTTTTCCGTAATCTGCTGACTGCTTGAAATATTAGTAGTAAACATTAAATCAAAGAGGTGAAAATTGTGATTACAAAACCAGATAAAAACAAAACACGTCAAAAGAGACATCGTCGTGTACGTAACAAAATCTCTGGTACTGCTGAGTGCCCACGCTTGAACATTTTCCGTTCTAACAAAAACATCTACGCGCAAGTCATTGATGACGTAGCGGGTGTGACGCTAGCAAGTGCCTCTGCCTTGGATAAAGAAATTTCAGGTGGAACAAAAACAGAAACAGCTGCAGCTGTTGGTAAACTAGTTGCTGAACGTGCCGCTGAAAAAGGCATCAAAAAAGTAGTCTTCGACCGTGGTGGATACCTTTACCATGGCCGCGTGCAAGCTTTAGCTGAAGCTGCTCGTGAAAATGGACTAGAATTTTAGGAGAAGGAGGAACACCATTCATGGTTTATATTGATCCAAAACATTTGGAATTAGAAGACCGCGTTGTAGCGATCAACCGTGTAACAAAAGTTGTTAAAGGTGGACGTCGTTTACGTTTCGCAGCTTTAGTTGTTGTCGGTGACAAAAACGGACACGTTGGTTTCGGTACTGGTAAAGCACAAGAAGTACCTGAAGCTATCCGTAAAGCAATCGAAGACGCGAAGAAAAACTTAGTTGAAGTGCCTATGGTTGGTTCTACTATCCCGCACGAAGTAATTGGCGTATTCGGTGGCGGCCGTATCCTTATGAAACCTGCAGTAGAAGGTTCTGGGGTAGCTGCTGGTGGACCAGTTCGTGCCGTATTGGAATTAGCTGGTGTAGCAGATATTACATCTAAATCACTAGGTTCAAACACACCTATTAACGTTGTTCGCGCAACTGTTGAAGGTCTAAAACAATTAAAACGTGCCGAAGAAGTGGCAGCACTTCGCGGTAAATCTGTAGAAGAAATTATCGGTTAAGGAGGACAAAAATAATGGCTGAATTAAAAATTACTTTAAAACGCAGTGTTATCGGACGTCCTCAAAACCAACGTGCTACAGTTAAAGCGTTAGGTTTAGGTAAAGTGAATAGTACTGTTACAAAACCTGCCAATGAAGCAATCAAAGGTATGGTTAACACTATTTCACATTTAGTGGACGTAGAAGAAGTTTAAGATTTATAGATTTGTAATAGAAGATTGCTTAAGGAGGTGCCAAACCTATGAAACTTCATGAATTAAAACCTGCTGAGGGCTCACGCCAAGTACGTAACCGTGTTGGACGTGGTACTTCATCTGGTAATGGTAAAACAGCTGGCCGTGGACAAAAAGGGCAAAAAGCCCGTTCAGGCGGTGGTGTTCGTTTAGGATTTGAAGGGGGTCAAACTCCATTATTCCGTCGTTTACCAAAACGTGGGTTTACAAACATCAATCGTAAAGATTACGCTGTTGTGAACTTAGATACTTTAAACCGTTTTGAAGATGGAACAGAAGTAACTCCTGTTGTCCTAAAAGAAGCAGGAATCGTTAAAAACGAAAAAGCGGGAATCAAAGTTCTTGCAGATGGTGAGTTAACGAAAAAATTAACTGTGAAAGCAGCTAAATTCTCGAAATCAGCACAAGAAGCTATCGAAGCTGCTGGTGGTTCAATCGAGGTGATCTAATTGTTCAAGCTATTAAAGAACGCCTTTAAAGTCAAAGACATTAGATCAAAAATCTTATTTACAGTTTTAATCTTGTTTGTATTTCGCCTAGGTGCGCACATTACTGTGCCCGGGGTGAATGCAAAGGGATTGTCTGATTTAAGTAGCTTACCCTTTTTGAATATGTTGAATATGGTGAGTGGTAGTGCCATGCAAAACTTCTCTATCTTCTCGATGGGGGTTTCGCCATACATTACAGCCTCTATTATTATTCAACTATTGCAAATGGATATTGTACCTAGATTTGTAGAATGGTCAAAACAAGGGGAAGTTGGGCGTAAGAAATTAAATCAAGCAACAAGATATCTAACGATTGTCTTGGGTGTGGCTCAGTCAATGGGGATTACTGCTGGTTTTAATAGCTTAAGTCAAACTGGGATTGTCAACAATCCAACCTTAGGTACCTTTGTGATGATTGCAGTTATTTTAACTGCTGGGACGATGTTTGTGACTTGGATGGGTGAACAAATTACAGAAAAAGGAATCGGAAATGGTGTTTCAATGATTATCTTTGCCGGGATTATTTCTCGTTTGCCAGGAGCAGTCAAAGAAATCTATGAAGATTACTTCGTCAATATCGAGCCTTCTCGCATTTGGCAATCTGTTATTTTCATTGCAATCTTAGTTATTGCTATTTTGGTGATTGTTACAGTCGTAACGTTCTTCCAACAAGCAGAACGTAAGATTCCAATCCAATATACAAAACGTGTTTCTGGTGCACCAACAAGTAGTTATTTACCGTTAAAAGTAAATGCTGCTGGGGTTATTCCAGTTATCTTTGCCAGCTCGTTAATTGCAACACCAAATGCCATTTTACAAGCTTTCTCATCAAAATTCGCTGGTGAAAATTGGTATGACATTATGACAAAAATCTTCAGTTATAACACAGTTCCAGGGGCAATCATCTATACTGTCCTAATCGTTGCGTTTACGTTCTTCTATGCATTTGTTCAAGTAAACCCTGAGAAATTAGCGGAAAACTTACAAAAACAAGGAAGCTACATTCCAAGCGTGCGACCAGGTAAAGGTACAGAAGAATATGTATCTGGCGTGTTAATGAGATTAAGTGTTGTCGGCTCAATTTTCCTAGGACTTGTTGCTTTACTTCCAATCATTGCGCAAATGGTTTGGAACTTACCTCAATCAATCGGTTTAGGTGGAACAAGTTTACTAATCGTTATCGGGGTTGCATTAGAAACAACGAAACAATTAGAAGGATTAATGATGAAACGTCAATATGTCGGCTTTATCAATAAGTAAGAATCGAGTGTTGAGGTTTTACCTCAGCACCATTCTCACATATGGCTAGCTTCATAAGCCGGTCTTTAAAATTAGGAGGAGAATATATGAACCTCATTTTAATGGGATTACCTGGAGCAGGTAAAGGCACCCAAGCAGAAAAAATCATTGATACGTATGGCATTCCACATATTTCTACTGGAGATATGTTCCGTGCAGCAATGAAAAATGAAACTGCCTTGGGCCTAGAAGCGAAATCTTATATCGATAAAGGTGAACTGGTTCCTGACGAAGTAACAAACGGAATTGTTAAAGAACGCCTTGCTGAACCAGACACAGACAAAGGATTCCTATTAGATGGTTTCCCACGTACACTGGATCAAGCAAAAGCATTAGATACAATGCTTAAAGAATTAAACAAAAAAATTGATGCTGTCATTGACATCCATGTAGAAGAAGATGTATTAATCGAGCGTTTAGCTGGACGATTCATCTGTCGCACATGTGGCGCAACGTATCATAAATTATTCAACCCGCCAAAAGTTGAAGGCACTTGTGATCGCTGTGGCGGACATGAATTCTACCAAAGAGAAGATGATAAGCCCGAAACGGTTAAAAATCGTTTGGCAGTCAACATTGAAAGTAGCGCACCAATCTTGGCTTTCTATAAAGAACAAGGCTTGATGCATACAATCGATGGCAATCGCGAAATCGATACTGTTTTTTCTGATGTGAAAAAAATCATTGACGAAAACTAATTTCCAATTGCCCGCAGTTTAACCCTGTTGTTGTATTCAGTTTCTCTTGCCAAAACATAACTAAATATGGTAGAATATATCAGTCCGACTTCTACAGTTTTGTGACATCAAAATGAATAACGAAGTTAGTTGAGAATTTCTAGGTGGGAGCTGGAGTTTCCGCCGTTTTATCGTGTGAAAACGCGAAACAAGTACAAGGAGGTACTGTGCGTGGCAAAAGAAGATATGATTGAAGTCGAAGGTACAGTCGTCGAAACTTTGCCGAATGCAATGTTTAAAGTCGAACTAGAAAATGGACACCAAGTTCTTGCTACTGTTTCAGGTAAAATCCGTATGCACTACATCCGTATCTTACCTGGTGACAAAGTAACAGTTGAATTATCACCGTATGATTTAACGCGTGGCCGTATTACTTATCGCTTTAAATAATTGTACTCCGTAAAACCACAGGAGGTATTATCATGAAAGTAAGACCATCAGTAAAACCAATGTGTGAACATTGTAAAGTAATTCGCCGTAAAGGACGTGTTATGGTTATTTGCCCAGCAAATCCAAAACATAAACAACGTCAAGGATAATTAGGAGGTGTAACGAATAATGGCTCGTATTGCAGGAGTAGACATCCCTCGTGACAAACGTGTAGTAGTTTCTCTTACTTACATTTATGGTATTGGTAACACTACAGCTAAAAAAGTTTTAGCAAACGTTGGCGTATCTGAAGATGTTCGTGTACGTGATTTAACAAACGAACAAACAGATGCGATTCGTGCGGAAATTGATAAGTTAAAAGTTGAAGGGGATCTTCGTCGTGAAGTGAACTTAAACATCAAACGCTTGATGGAAATCGGTTCATACCGTGGAATCCGTCACCGTCGTGGATTACCAACTCGTGGACAAAACACGAAAAATAATGCACGTACTCGTAAAGGCCCTACTAAAACAGTAGCAGGCAAGAAAAAATAATTCCTAAGTGAAGGAGGTTAGAACTTCATGGCAGCAAAAAAAGTTAGTCGTAAACGCCGTGTCAAAAAGAATATAGAATCAGGTGTAGCACATATCCATTCTACATTCAACAATACAATCGTAATGATTACTGATACACATGGTAATGCATTAGCATGGTCATCAGCAGGATCATTAGGCTTTAAAGGAAGCAAAAAATCAACTCCTTTTGCCGCTCAAATGGCTGCAGAAGCCGCAACTAAAGTGGCAATGGAACATGGACTTAAAACTGTAGACGTAACAGTTAAAGGACCTGGTTCTGGACGTGAAGCAGCAATTCGTTCATTACAAGCAACAGGTTTAGAAGTGACTGCAATTCGTGACGTGACTCCAGTTCCTCATAATGGATGCCGCCCTCCAAAACGCCGTCGTGTTTAATGAGCGCCACTCATTCTGAGTTTGAATTAGGAACGTCATTGAACAAGACACTTTTCGTTTTGAAAGGGGTATAGATAAGAATGATTGAATTTGAAAAACCAAGAATCGAAAAAATTGATGAAAATAGAGATTATGGTAAGTTCGTCGTTGAACCATTAGAACGCGGTTACGGAACTACTTTAGGTAACTCTCTACGTCGTATTTTATTGTCTTCTTTACCAGGAGCTGCAATTACGAATATTCAAATCGATGGTGTTTTACACGAATTCTCAACCATTCCAGGTGTACGAGAAGACGTAACACAAATTATTTTGAATATTAAAGGCTTAGCATTGAAATTATATGCTGAAGAAGAGAAAACCCTTGAGATCGATATTACAGGACCCGCTACCGTGACTGCCGGCGACATTATCGTGGACAGTGATGTTGAGATCCTAAATAAAGATTTAGTTATCTGTAGTGTTGCTGAAGGAGCTACTTTCCATGCTCGCTTAACAGTGAAACCTGGTCGTGGCTATGTTCAAGCAGACGAAAACAAAAAAGAAGATATGCCAATCGGTGTACTTCCAGTTGATTCCATCTACACACCCGTTCGTCGTGTTAACTACCAAGTAGAAAATACACGTGTTGGTCGTCGTGATGATTTCGACAAATTAACAATGGAAATATGGACAGATGGTTCAATCATTCCTCAAGAAGCACTAAGTTTAGCTGCGAAAATCATGACTGAGCATTTAGATATCTTTGTAAACCTTACTGACGAAGCGAAAAACGCTGAAATCATGGTGGAAAAAGAAGAAACTCAAAAAGAGAAAATGCTAGAAATGACGATTGAAGAACTTGATTTATCAGTTCGTTCATATAACTGTTTAAAACGTGCAGGCATTAATACTGTACAAGAACTTACAAACAAATCTGAACCAGAAATGATCAAAGTACGTAATTTAGGTCGTAAATCTCTTGAAGAAGTAAAACTTAAATTGCATGATCTAGGATTAGGATTACGTAAGGACGATTAAGACTTTTACGAAGTTTCCAGTCCTGCTTAACAGCAGTGGCTCGTGAGAACAGAAACGAAGGAGGGAACCCAACGTGAGTTACCGTAAATTAGGACGCACATCAAGCCAACGTAAAGCTATGCTACGTGATATTACAACTGATTTAATCATCAACGAACGCATCGTAACTACTGAAGCTCGTGCGAAAGAAGTACGTTCAACTGTAGAAAAAATGATTACTTTAGGTAAACGTGGAGATCTTCATGCACGTCGTCAAGCAGCTACTTTCGTTCGTAATGAAGTTGCTAGTGTTCGTGAAGAAGATGAGTCTATCGTTGTTGAATCAGCTTTACAAAAGCTATTTAACGATTTAGGACCTCGTTTCGCGGAACGCCAAGGTGGTTACACTCGTATCTTGAAGACAGAACCAAGACGCGGCGATGCAGCACCAATGGTAGTTATCGAATTTGTTAAATAATTAATAAACCGATCACTTTATAGATGTTTCTTTTAGAGTGTTATGATGTTGGAGGCGACTCCGAGTCTAGCTCTGCTTTCCCTGCTAAAGATGGCTTTAGCAGGGGAGCACTCATCATATAAAGGTGATTTTTTTTTGCTTTGGGAAAACGCTGTTTTCTCAAAGCTTTTTTGTTTCTTAAAAGCATTGCGGAAGCTTTTGCGGTTTGTTATACTGGTTATTAATTGGAATTTTCAGATAATTAAATAATTTGAGTTAGTAGAAGGGGGAATTATATGTCGCAAATGTTTGCTTTTTCGTTGCTGATGGTTATTTTATACATTGGTGATGTAGTTTCTATCAAAACAAAAGCTTGGATTCCATCTGTTTTTGTTTGTGGTGTTTTATTTATTCTTGGTTATTGGACTATTTTTCCACAAAATATTGTGGAAGTGGCAGGGATTCCTACAGTGGTTGCCACTTTATTAATGTATCTGTTGATTACTAATATGGGCACTCTGCTCTCTGTTAAAGAATTGGTTAATCAATGGAAAACGATTGTGATTGCTTTGTCAGGTATTCTGGGCATTATTGCCTTGTTATTAGCTGTAGGGACTTTTGTTTTTGACTTAAAAACAGTTTTAGTTGCAATCCCGCCGTTAGTAGGAGGTTTAGTTTCTTCATTAGTAATGTCAGAAGCGGCTCAATCAGCTGGTTTAGCCTCACTTTCAGTTTTGGCAATTTTAATTTATGTCATTCAAGGGTTTGCTGGTTATCCCTTAACTTCAATTGTTCTAAAAAAAGAAGGAAAGCGGAAGCTTCAAGAATATCGAGCAGGGACATGGCAGCCAGTTCATGAACAAGAGGGGCAAGAAACAGGAGCAGAACCAGATGTGCCTAAACTATTTGAAAAAGTACCCAAACGATATCATACAGATTATTCACGAATTTTACGTTTAGCCTTAGTTGCCACACTCGCTTATTATGTTTCTGTGTGGACGGCACCGTTTGTGACGATTAGTCCTTTTGTGCTGTGTTTATGTTTTGGCGTGATTGCAACGTCTTTAGGCTTTTTAGAAAAGCAACCATTACAGAAAGCAAATAGCTTTGGTTTTGCGATTTTAGGGTTAATGCTTTTTGTCTTTGATGGCTTAAAACAAGCCACACCTGAAATGTTGATGGATTTATTTTTACCAATGATTGGGATTATTGTGATTGGTGTTATCGGGATGTACATCTTTTCAGCAATTGTTGGTCGTGTATTAGGTGTGAGTAAAGAGATGGCATTCGCTGTTTCGTTGACAGCTTTATATGGCTTTCCAGCCGATTATATTATTACGAATGAAGTGATTCAATCATTGACAGAAGATGAACAAGAACAGGCGGCTTTAACGAGCCATTTAATGCCACCGATGTTAGTGGCAGGTTTCGTAACAGTCACCATTGTTTCGGTTATTTTAGCGGGTATTTTTTCAAGTATTTTATTAAGTTTGTAGAAACGGGGCGTAAGTATGAAAAAAATCAAAGCACTAGTCAAGCAGCATGCACAAGAAATGATTGCTTTTCGACGGGATTTACACCAACATCCAGAATTACAATTTGAAGAATTTCGAACGACAGAAAAAGTCGCGGCAGTTCTTGATCAATTAGGAATTACTTATCGCAAAACAGAACCGACGGGTTTAATTGCTGAAATTGTGGGCGGCAAACCAGGCCGAGTGGTTGCGCTGCGGGCGGATATGGATGCCTTACCTGTACAGGAATTAAATGAAGATTTAGCTTATAAATCTTTAGAAGCTGGCAAGATGCATGCATGTGGGCATGATTCCCATACCGCGATGTTAGTAACAGCAGCTAAAGTATTAAAAGAAATCCAAGAAGAACTTCAGGGAACAGTAAGGTTAATTTTTCAACCATCTGAAGAAAATGCGCAAGGTGCTAAAGCAATGGTTGCGCAAGGCGCAATGACCGGTGTTGATGATGTATTTGGCTTACATATCTGGTCACAAATGCCTGTAGGAACCGCTTCGTGTCGAGCGGGCTCAAGTTTCGCATCCGCAGATATTTTTTCTGTTGATTTTAAAGGCCGTGGTGGCCATGGTGCCATGCCAAACGCTTGTATTGATGCGGCAGTTATAGCTTCTTCTTTCGTGATGAATCTGCAAACGATTGTTTCTCGGGAGACAGATCCTTTAGATCCAGTAGTTGTCACGATTGGACGGATGGATGTGGGGACCCGTTTTAATGTGATTGCTGAGAATGCACGTTTAGAAGGAACGGCTCGTTGCTTTAGTGTAGCAACGCGTAATCGAGTAGAACAGGCGCTGCAACGCTATGCGGAACAAACAGCCGCTATTTACGGTGGGACGGCTTCGTTAGATTATCAATATGGAACGTTGCCAGTGATTAATGATGAGCAAGATGCCTTGTTTGCTCAAACACTAATTAAGGAAAATTTTGGTGAAGCGGCCTTAAGACAAGAAGAGCCGACAACCGGTGGTGAAGACTTCAGTTATTATACTGAACATGCTTCTGGTTGTTTTGCCTTAGTGGGAAGTGGTAATCCAGAGAAAGATACGGAATGGGCACATCACCATGGTCGTTTCAATATTGATGAAGATGCGATGGCAATGGGTGCTGAGTTATATGCCCAATATGCGTTTGAATATTTGAAGACGCATTTTTAAAAGAAAATCAGTAACTTCTTGTTTTATGAGAACAAGAAGTTATTTTTATGAAAAATAGACCTGTCAAGACAGATAAGAGCTCCCATAATGACCGTTCTTTTGGTATAATAAAAAATAGTGTGAAGAATCAGAACAGATGATTGAAAAAACGCTACTTTTTTGGTAGTGTTAGAAAGAATAAATAGATTGAGGGAGTACGCGATGCAACCAATCATTGAACTAAATAATATCCAATTTAATTATCAACCAGAAGATGCTTCTCCCGCTTTAAAAGATGTGTCTTTTTCCATTCAACAAGGCGAATGGGTCGCTATTATTGGCCATAATGGTTCTGGTAAATCAACGTTAGCCAAAACGATCAATGGGCTGTTACTGCCAGCTGCTGGGACTATCAAAGTTGGCGGCAAAGAATTAAATGAAGCAAACGTCTGGGATATCCGGCGTATGGTAGGAATGGTTTTTCAGAATCCAGATAACCAATTTGTCGGTTCAACAGTCGAAGACGATGTGGCTTTTGGTTTAGAAAATCAAGGTATTCCGCGTGATGAAATGGTCGAACGTGTTCACGATGCATTAGAACGGGTTCGTATGTTAGATTTTGCCAAGCGAGAACCTGCTCGGCTATCTGGCGGCCAAAAACAACGAGTAGCTATCGCTGGTGTGGTTGCTTTGCGACCAGATATTATTATTTTAGACGAAGCGACAAGTATGTTAGATCCAGAAGGTCGTGCAGAAGTGATTGCTACCATTCAAAAGATTAAAGAAGAAAGCAATTTAACAGTTATTTCTATTACCCACGATATTGATGAAGCGGCTAATGCGAATCGTATTTTAGTGATGCGCCAAGGACAATTGACAAACGAAGGAACACCAGAAAAGATTTTTTCTGCAGGAGAAGCGCTTGTTGAAATGGGCTTGGATTTACCGTTTCCTGAAAAATTAAAAGTAGCTTTGAAAGAGCGTGGCGTTGTTGTGCCAACGAATTATTTAACAGAAGAAGGGATGGTGGATTGGTTATGGACATCCGTTTTAAACAAGTAGATTTTACTTACCAACCCAATACTCCTTTTGAGCAACGGGCATTATTCGATATTAATTTAACGATTCAAGACGGCTCTTATACAGCGATTGTCGGACATACTGGCAGTGGCAAATCAACGTTATTACAACATTTGAATGCTTTGGTGAAACCAACTAAAGGCCAAGTGACAATTGGAGAGCGTGTGATTACGCCAGAAACTGATAATAAGAATTTAAAACCAATTCGTAAAAAAGTTGGGATCGTTTTTCAATTTCCAGAAGCACAATTGTTTGAAGAAACAGTGGAGCGAGACATCGCTTTCGGACCGAAAAATTTTGGTGTTTCAGACGAAGAAGCGAAAAAGTTAGCTAAGAAAATGCTTGATTTAGTCGGCTTAGATGAAAAATACTTACAACATTCTCCGTTTGAGTTATCAGGTGGCCAAATGCGCCGTGTCGCAATTGCTGGTGTGCTAGCGATGGAACCAGAAGTCTTAGTATTAGACGAACCGACCGCTGGTTTGGATCCTAAGGGTCGTAAAGAAATGATGGAGATGTTTAGTCGTCTGCATAAGGAACATAATATGACCATCGTTTTAGTGACACATTTGATGGATGACGTGGCTAATTACGCAGATCATGTGATTGTTTTAGAAAAAGGACAAATCGTCCGAGCGGGAGCACCACAAGAAGTGTTTCAAGAGACACAATGGCTGAAAGAAAAACAATTAGGCGTGCCAACTGCAGCCGAATTTGCTGAAAAATTAGTGGCAAAAGGCTTTTCTTTTGAGCAATTACCATTAACGGCCGATCAATTAGCCGATCAGCTTCTGAAAAAAATGCAGGAAGCAGGTGAGGCAAAATGATGAATAAATTGATTTTTGGGCGTTATATTCCAGGCGATTCTTTTATCCATCGTTTAGATCCGCGTGCAAAATTATTAGCTAGTTTTTATTTTATTGGAATTATCTTTTTAGCAAATAATTGGCAGAGTTATGTTTTAATAGCAGCCTTTACTGCTTTTGCTATTTCATTATCAAAAATCAGCGCCCGCTTCTTTATCCGCGGTGTTCGGCCATTATTATGGCTAATTCTGTTTACTGTGGCTCTTCAAACCTTGTTTACACAAGGGGGAGAGGTGTACTTTCAGTGGGGAATTATTTCCATTACCCAGTTTGGTGTGACGAATGGGCTATTTATTTTCTGTCGTTTTGTTTTAATTATTTTCATGTCAACGTTATTAACTTTAACGACGGCACCATTAGAGTTATCAGATGCGATTGAATATTTGTTACGCCCACTTCGTGTGGTGAAATTTCCAGTTCATGAAGTTTCATTGATGTTATCAATTGCCTTACGTTTTGTCCCAACATTAATGGATGAAACGGAAAAGATTATGAATGCCCAACGTGCCCGTGGTGTTGATTTTGGTGAAGGAAACTTACTTCAAAAAATGAAAGCTATTGTTCCACTTTTGATTCCGCTTTTCGTAAGTAGTTTTAATCGTGCGGAAGACTTAGCGACTGCCATGGAAGCAAGAGGTTATCAAGGCGGTGAAGGACGGACGAAATACCGCATTCTTCATTGGCACCTACGAGATACAATAGTAATGTTTGGCTTTGTCTTGTTAACCATTGGCTTATTTGTATTAAGAACTTAGAAAAGGTGAAGAAAAATTATGCCCCGCTATAAAGCAATCATTGCCTATGATGGCACTCATTTTCATGGCTTTCAAAAGCAGCCTAATGAGCGTACCGTTCAAGAAGAAATAGAAAAAACGTTAGCACGCATGAATAACGGACGCTCCGTGACGGTTTTTGGTTCAGGACGAACAGATGCAGGTGTTCATGCAATAGGCCAAGTGATTCACTTTGATTATCCGCAGGAACGTCCGTTGGAAAAAATGCGCTTTGCGTTAGACACACAAACACCCGAAGACATTGCTGTGCGAAGCGTGGAACGTGTTTCAGAAGACTTTCATGCACGTTATCACGTGATCGAAAAAACCTATCAATTTAAAGTGGACATTGGCAAACCACGAAGTCCATTTCGACGTTTTTATGCCAGTTATTTTCCGTATCCCATTGATCTCGAAAAAATCCAACAAGCTTTACCTGATTTATTAGGTACCCATGATTTTACCTCTTTCTGTGCCTCAGGAAGTTCAGTAGAAGATAAAGTCCGAACTATTCATGAAGCCAGTGTTCATGTCAATGAAACGGGGGATGAATTAACATTCACTTTTCGGGGCGATGGTTTCTTGTACAAAATGATTCGGATTTTAGTTGGTACGCTATTGAAAATCGGCAATGGGCGGCTGGAACCAACCGCGATTCCAGCAATTATCGCAGCCAAAGATCGAAATTTAGCAGGTCCGACTGCTCATCCAGAAGGATTGTATTTAGCAGAAGTGAAATATGAAAAATAAAAAGACGTAGACCTTACAAGAAAAGGTCTGCGTCTTTTTAGTTGCAAAATTTAGATGTATTTAACAGCTGTTCCGTAAGCCACGACAGATTGCATGTCTGTGCCAATTGTGCCAGAATCAAAACGCATCATCACAACGGCATCTGCACCTAATTTAGAGGCTTCTGCTTTTAAACGTTCGATTGCTTGGTCGCGTGCTTCTCGTTGCATATCAGTGTAACCTTTGATTTCACCGCCAACTACGCTTTTTAGTCCAGCACCTAAATCTTTAAACATATTTTTAGAACGTGTGGTTAACCCGAAAACTTCTCCAATAATTTCATATTCTTGACCGCTAATTCTCTCGGTTGTTGTAACTAACATGGGCAATTTCCTCCAGTACTTGTTGGTAACTTCAATTTACCATAGTCAAGAGTTTGGTACAACGAATATACATAAAAACGACACTAGAAAAGATGCGCTTCCACATTTTTCTAGTGCCGTTTTAGTAATAATTAATCAAGAATAGGATCTTTTTTAGAAATCATGACCCAAACCCAACTAATTAGAAAAGCAACCGTTGCTGGAACGACCCAGCCCATGCCAATAGTGAATAATGGTAAGTATTGGCCGGCTTTTTCTAAAAGCGTTGTTACAAACGCCGTATCTTTGATAAAGGTAGGCGCGCTATTTAATGCATCTAAAACAGCAGCAATCAATGTGATATAGGTCGTTGCTTGATAGACTTCCCGTCGATGTTTGAAAATAGGACTGATGATTACCAAAAGCATTAAAGTAATCGCCAATGGATAAAGGAACATCAAGACTGGAACGGCAAATTGAATGATGTTGGTTAAGCCGACATTTGCAAAAATAGCTGGTAAAATAACAACAATTGCCAAGAATTTTTGATAGGAAACTTTCGGAAACATTTCTTCAAAAGTCTCAGAAAAGGCTGTGCTTAAGCCGATACCAGTTTTTAAACAAGCAAGAACTACGATAAAAGCCAGTAAAATACTCCCTGGTAGGCCTAAATAGTAATTAGCAATTTGGGCTAAGGCAATCCCGCCGTTTTCACTGATTGGAAAAGCCCCGATACTCATTGTTCCCATATAAGCAAGTAAGGTATAGATAATCCCCATCAATACAACACTGAAAGCACCTGATTTAATCATTCCTTTAGCGATATCTCCTGGTTTTTCGACGCCCATATTTCGTAAAGTGGAAACGACAACAATCCCAAAAGCTAATGAAGCTAAAGCATCCAACGTATTATAACCTTCTGTAAATCCTTTAAAAAAAGGACTTGAAATATAATTTTCACCAACAGCGGCACTGGCCACATGACCTAATGGTTTTACAAAGGCTAAAACAATCAAAATTCCTAGCAATGCTAAAAATAACGGATTTAAAAATTTACCCACATAATCTAAGATTTTACTTGGCTTTCTAGAGAAGAGCCAAACAGCTAAGAAAAATAATGCGGAAAAACCAGCAAGAACCAGCCATTGCAAGTCTTTAGGGACAAATGGTGCAAGACCAATCTCAAAAGAAGTAGTTGCTAACCTTGGTAAAGCAAAGAAAGGACCAATCGTTAAATATAATAGTAAGGTAAAAATAAGAGCATAACGACGATTAATCCGAGAAGCTAAGTCAAAAACACCTGAACTTTTAGAAACACCCATAGCAATGACACCAAGAAAAGGTAAGCCAATTCCAGTGGCTAAGAAGCCCAAGTTTGCTAAAAAGACGGAAGCCCCCGCTTCTTGTCCCATATGTACAGGGAAAATTAAATTTCCAGCACCGAAAAACAAACCGAATAACATTGAACCAACGTATAGATAATCACGCCAAACTAACTTTTTTTGCATAGATTCACACTCCTTAATATTGTCTTATTATTTAAAATAACAGAAGAAGAAACAGAGAGCAACCAGTTTTTATAGAAAACATTGGTTTTCTTATTTTTCTATGAAATAAGCATACTGATAATCATCACAATAGTGTCCATTTATATAAAATTCTTCTTTAAAATGTGCTTCCTGCACAAAACCATGTTTTTCATAGAATCGAATGGCTTCTTGATTGGTAGCCATTACTCGCAAACTCAGCTTATGAATCCCGCTTATCTGGGCCATCTCTTTGACATACGACAACAAAGAACCACCAATCCCTTGGCCTTGGAAATCTGGCGAAACGCCAATACTTAGTAGCCATTGTTTTTGATGAGCTGCTAACGAAGTGGGCGGATGGACTTCAATAAATCCAGCGAGTTGTTGTCCGCTAATGGCAACAAAAATCGTTTCATCTTTCATTTTTTCCTGATATGCCGCAAGCGAGAGTGGTTGTATCTCGGCAGGGGTATTCTTTTTTGTCCAAATGATTTGGTCCAAGGCATGTAATGCGGGCCAATCGGCTTCGGCAACTAAGCGAATAGTGAGTGAGGTAGACAAGATAATAGGGCTCCTTTTTCTGAAATTTTAAAATATAAAAAGACTATAGCATTTATTGTCTGAAAATTCAAATACTTTTAAAACGAAAAGAAAAATGGCTGCACCTTTTCGAGAAAATCAAAATATGCTACCATAGCTACCAGAGGATAGATGGTAAAAAAGAATCTATCTAAATGGAGGGTATGTTTGTGAAAAAAATGGCAGTATATTGTGGCGCCAGTCTGGGGAATGAGCCAATCTATCAGCAAGCTGCAGTAGCGTTAGCCGCTTGGATGAAAGAAAATCACTATGATCTAGTTTATGGCGGTGGCAATGTTGGTCTAATGGGTACGGTGGCTGACACGCTTTTAGCAGAAGGTGGAGAGGTAATTGGTGTTATGCCCACTTTTTTAATGGAGCGGGAGATTGCACATAATGGCATTACAAAGATGCATACAGTTAGCGATATGCATGCGCGTAAGAAAAAGATGATTGAATTGGCAGATGTGTATTTAGCTTTGCCCGGTGGTCCAGGTACACTCGAAGAAATTAGCGAGGTGATCTCTTGGGGCCGAGTCGGTGAACATATGAATCCTTGTATTTTATACAACGTGAATGGTTACTATGATTTATTAGCTGCCTTTTTTGATAAAATGGTAGAAACTAGTTTCTTAACAGAAGCGGATCGAGCTAAAATTTTCATTTCAGATTCCTTAGAAGAAATTGGTGCATTTATTGATTCCTATGAACCGCCAATGATTCGTCAATACAAAAAATAACAAAAGAGGCAGTCACTCTAACCAGAATGACTGCCTCTTTTTTACTAGTTTTTCGTTAAAATCCGATGTAAGAACTCTTTTGTCCGAGCTTCTTTTGGATGGATAAAAATATCTTCAGCGGTCCCTTCTTCGGCAATGACACCTTTATCCATGAAAATAACACGATCGGATACGTCCCGCGCAAATTCCATTTCATGTGTTACAATCACCATTGTTAGCCCTGTATGGGCAAGATTTTTCATCGTTTTTAGCACTTCGCCAACCATTTCAGGATCCAATGCAGAAGTTGGTTCATCGAAAAGTAAAACATCTGGATCCATTGATAATGCTCGAGCAATGGCTACCCGTTGCTTTTGTCCACCAGACAATTGAGCAGGTTTGGCATCAATAAAACGAGCCATGCCAACTTTTTCTAAATTTTCTAAGGCAATTTTTTTGGCTTCTTCTTTGTTTCTTTTTAGGACAGTCATCTGACCAGAAGTACAATTTTCTAAGACATTCATATTATTAAATAAATTGAATGATTGGAAAACCATACCTAAATGGGTCCGATATTTGGGCAAACTATAACCACGTTCTAAAACATTTTTACCATTATAGATGATTTTGCCATCTGTTGGTTTTTCTAACAAATTAATACAACGTAGTAACGTTGATTTACCAGAACCAGAAGAACCGATAATGGTGACAACTTCTCCTTTATTGACGTTCATATTGATATCTTTTAATACTTCGTTTTCGCCAAAGCTTTTTCGTAAATGTTCAATTTCAATAATTGCACTCATTTGTTTGCCTCCTAGCTTTCTTTTCCTTCTTCAGTTAATTCTTCTACTTTAACGTAAGCAGAAGGGCCATCCATTTTACGTTCCACAACACGTAAGATTCGTGTAATCACAAAAGTCATTACCAAGTACATGATGCCGACAATTGTAAAGGTTTGGAAGAACTGGAAGTTTGCGCCAGAAGCAGCATTCCCTTGGAAGAATAAATCTGCGACACCGATAACACTTAACACGGCCGTATCTTTGATATTAATGACAAATTCATTCCCTGTTGCAGGTAAAATATTACGTAATACTTGGGGAATAACGACTTTACGCATTGTTTGTCCATGGGTCATCCCAATCGCTTGTGCTGCCTCGAATTGTCCTTTATCTACTGCGAAAATACCTCCGCGAACAATTTCAGACATATAGGCACCAGTATTCACAGAAACGATAAATAGTGCGGCCACTGTTCGGTCTAAAGAGATGCCAAAAGCTAGAGCTAAACCATAGAAAATAACCATTGCTTGAACCATCATTGGTGTACCACGGAAAACTTCAATATAAATAGAAAGAATTAAATTTCCTAATTTTTGGAAGAAACGAGCGACTGGGTTTTCAGAATCTGGAATTGTACGGAAGACACCAATTAGTAAACCAAGGGTTGTTCCGACGACCGTCCCAATTAACGCGATAAATAGCGTTAAACCAGCACCACGTAAAAACATGTCGCCATATTGATTCCAAATATTTTTGAAATCGTTAATAAGTCCTGTTTTTTGTTCATCACTATCTGTTGCTGCAGGTTGATCCTTGATTGCTTGGTCCATAATTTTTGTCCGTTCATCTTGAGAAATACCTGCTAAAATTTTGTTTACTTTTTCAATGTCTGGATCGCCTTTACGCATGCCGACTGCTACTTGCGAGTCTTCAGCGCTAGCATCAAAGCCATTTTCTTTTGGAAATTCTAACATTTTTAATTCTTTATTGACACTAGTTGCTGTTATGCCTTCAGGGCGTTCACTAACATACCCATCAATCATGCCAGAAGCAAGTGCTGTTCGCATAGCTGAAAAGTTATCCATTGCTTGCTGTTTATTGACATTTGGAATTTGATCAATTAATCCGTAGTGGAATGTATTTAGTTGAGCTGTAATTTTAGCATCAGCTAAATCTTTCAAGCTTTTTGCATTAGCGTATTTGCCATCTTTTTTTACAATTACGACAAATTGTGATTCATAATAAGGGTTTGTAAAAGCAATTTCTTTTTTTCGTTCAGCGGTTGGGCTCATTCCGGCGATAATGGCATCAATTTTTCCAGATTGTAAGGCGGGCGCCAAGCCGTCCCATTTGGTTTGGACAATTACTAATTTACGACCTAAACCATCGGCAATTTTTTTAGAAATTTGAACATCATAGCCGCCTGCATAAGAGTTGCCTTGAATAGGCACTGCGCCATGTGCGTCATTTTTCTGTGACCAGTTAAAAGGGGCGTAGCCAGCTTCCATGCCGACACGAAATTCACCATTTTCCTCCGCCGAAGCGTTGGTTGTCATGCCAAGTAACGAAAATAGCGTGACAAGTAGTAGACTGAATGAAAAAACTTTTTTGTTCATCTTTTTCTCTCCTTTAAATTTCTTGTCTGATTGATCGTTTTGTCTTTTTTCAATCAACAAGCTTTGATAATCAGCTGAGCAAAAGCGATTCTGTCTTTTTAAAGGAGAATACTTCTGTCACAACCTATTTTTGAATACAAAAAAACAACCAAACAGATGTAAGGTTGCTAGGTAATGTCGAAAAAAATTCCTCAACGAAACATAGCACAACTTAGCATCACTACTAAGACAGTCCGCAAGCTCTTAACTTACGTCCCAACACACAACAGAAGAGGCTCCGTTATGCATTTCGGCGATTGATCCTAAACTTGCTTCCCAGTGTCCTCTCACTCCACAAGCGTAATAAAAACCGCGACCTCTACCTCTTTTTTGAGGCACTATTCAGTTATTAAATTCAGTTATTAATTTTAGGATAAATCCAGAAGAAAGTCAATATGTTCCAGCAAAGGAATTTATCAAGAGGACACAAACACCATGAAATTAGCGTAACATTTTCCCTACGAAATAGAAACTAATACGAAAAAAGCAACCATTCCTAAAGGAACAGTTGCTTTTTACTTAAGCTTTGACAGCTTTTGGTTCACGACCTAAAATAGCTTGAAGAACAGTCAATACACCTAAAGAAGCTAAAATTGTATAAATTAGACTTGAGTAAGTTAAGATACCGAAATCCCAAGTTTTGTAAACTAATAAAACAATTGCTAAGGCGATAATAGCGATAACGTTGAAGAACGCAAAAGCCCAAAGATTTCCGTTTTCTTTACGAGAAAGATAAAAAACAGAGAACCAAATGCTTAAAACGCCCCAAGCGATGCAGGCAATAATTGCAGCCCAATAAATAATAAATGCGACCATTGTTGTTTCACCTCACTTTTACTCATGCATATTTTACCACGAGTTGAGAAATTTGTCACAAACTCTTTCAAGATAAATCAATATATAGGTAAGAAGTTTTCAAAAAGTGGAAAAACTTTTGGTGCTAATGTTAAAATACGTTATAATATAGAAGATTAGGAGCTGAATCGATATGCAAGATATCACGCAAGCCGAGGCAATTCATTGGTTGGCAACCCAACAAAAACTCACATTTTTAACAGGTGCGGGTATCTCGACAGCCTCAGGTGTGCCAGATTATCGTTCCTTAAAAGGTGTCTATCAAGGAATCCAGCAACCGGAATACTTATTGAGCCGGACTTGCTTAAAAACAGAGCCAGAAAAGTTTTATCAATTCGTTAAAACGCTCTATCATCCAGACGCACAACCTAATATCATTCACCAGAAAATGGCACAATTAGAGCAAATGAAACGGGGAAAAATTGTTTCACAAAATATTGATGGGCTTCATCGAAAAGCAGGTAGCCAAGAAGTGGTGGACTTTCATGGTAATTTATATGAATGTTATTGCCAAACTTGTGGTACAACGGTTCCTTGGCAAGACTATTTACTTAGTGATCGGCACGCAGACTGTCATGGACAAATCCGTCCAGCTATTACTTTGTATGAAGAAGGCTTATCCGAAGAGGCAATCGAAAAAGCCATTCAGGCCGTTGCTTCTGCCGACTTAATCGTGATTGTCGGCACGAGTTTTCAAGTGCATCCATTTTGCGATTTGATTCATTATAAACAACCAACGGCAGCTATTTTAGCCATTAATCAAACGCCGCTATTTTTACAACAACCTTATTATTTTTTAGAAGCGAAAGCCGAAACGATATTTGCAGAATTAACGATAAAGGAGTAACGGAATGGAAGAATTTAAATCAGAAAAAGAAAAAATGATCGCAGGTACACTATATTTTGCCTCAGATCCTGAATTAGTGGCTGATCGCAAAAAAGCCCGTGAACAAATGGCGTTAATTAACCAACAACCAGACACTTATATTCGTCGTCAATTAATAGAAGAAACATTTGGAAAAGTGGGTGTCGGGACGTACATCGAACCGATGATTCAATTTGATTACGGCTACAACATTTCTGTGGGGAAAAATTTCTATGCCAATTTTAATAACGTTTTTTTAGATGTTTGTCCAATTGAAATTGGCGATAACTGTATGTTTGGCCCCAATGTGCAACTCTATACAGCCGAGCATCCATTACAAGCGGCCAAGCGTAATAGCGGAATGGAATCAGGGAAACGAATTATCATTGGCAACAATGTTTGGATTGGCGGTGGAGCGATTGTCCTTCCTGGCGTAACATTAGGTGATAATGTAGTGGTGGCAGCAGGTGCTGTTGTGACCAAATCGTTCCCAGAAAACTGTGTGATCGCAGGTAATCCAGCACGGATAATTAAAGAATTGACTGAAGATGACGCCCCAACAACTTCTTTAGAACAACAACGAGCAAAGATTAACCAAATCGATAAGGAACTGGTCCGTTTATTAGAACAGCGGATGGATGTCGTCGCAGAGATTGCTGCAGTGAAAAAGAAAGCAGGTCATGCGGTTTTTGATTCTGAAAGAGAACAACAAGTATTAGAAACTATTCTGAATCATGTTGAAAATGCCGATTATGAAGAAACATTATCTGAGACTTTCCAGGGAATTATGGACGCCTCTAAACGTTTCCAAGAAAAACATTTAGGAGAGTGAGGCGAAGGTTGTGGATGGAGAAATCAGAAGAAGAGAGATTGTTAAAAGATTAAGAGAGACCGAAAAGCCAATTAGTGCCACTCGTTTTGCAAAAGCTTTTGATGTCAGCAGACAAATTATTGTAGGGGATGTCGCTCTATTACGGGCGACAGGGGTCGAAATTGTCGCAACAGCTCGAGGGTATATGTTGGAACAACCTTTAGAAGGAATTGAGCGGAAAATTGCTTGTCAACATACGCCTGAACAAACGAGAGAAGAATTGTCAGTCATTGTTGCCAAAGGTGGAGAAGTGGTAGATGTGAGTATTGCACATCCGCTTTATGGGGAATTAATCGGCAGTTTGCGCATTCAATCAGAGAAAGATATTGATAAATTTATGGACAAGTATCAAAAAGAGCATGCTACATTACTATCAGTTTTAACAGGAGGCGTCCATCTGCATACTATTCGCTGTGCAGACGAAGAAACTTTCCAAGAAATCAAAGAGGCGCTTCGAAAAAAAAGTATTTTGTTTGAAGGATAACGAGAAAAAGAGAGGACATTGATGTTTGTTCAAGCCCTTTCTTTTTTTTCTTAGAAAATTACCAAAAAAAGATAGAAGAATTTGTGAATTTTCTTCTATTTTTTTAACTTTTTGCTAGAAATTTTTTATGAAACAGTATACTATTAAAAAAGGAGCCATTTAAACAATAACTATGTCAATTATTATGTTGGTACATAAAAATAAATGGAGAAAAATAAAAAAGGAGAATGAGTATGAAAAAACAATTTGCCCTGTTCTCTACCTTATTACTTTTAGGTTCATCAATGCCAGTAGGTGCATTTGCAGAAGGTAATAACTTGGTAGCTGAAAATAGTTCTGTCGCAGAAACAACCGCAGAAGCAACAACTGCTGAAGCCACTGAAACGACAGCGACTAGTGAAACAACAGAAGCGACAGAAGAATCAACAACTGAAACAGAAAGTTCAACCGAATCAAGTGAATCTGCAACCACGGAGTCCACGGAAACGTCAGGAACCGAAACGACAGATTCCACAACGGATTCTACATCCACAAGTACGACAGAATCGACTACTGACTCCACCTCGACGAGTACAACAGAGTCAACCACAGATTCTACGTCAACAAGTACAACTGAATCAAGTACCACGCCAACGACCACACCAAGTTCTTCTAAAGAACAGCCAAAACCTGGCACGAGTACTTCTGAATCAAAACAGCCGGCGAAACCAGTGACACCAACAGCACCAGCTGAAAAGCCAGTAGAGCAACCAGCAGCGTCAACACCGCAACCTGAAATAGTCCCACCAGTTACAAATGAAACGGTTGGGTTAGTGGAAGACGATGAGACGTTTACGGTCAGCAAAACGAAGAAGACAGAAGAGTTTATTCAAGAAATCGGTGAATCTGCTCGGAAAGTGGCCAAGGACAAAAACTTATATGCTAGTGTGATGATTGCTCAAGCAATTTTAGAAAGTGGCAGCGGCAATAGTAAGTTAAGCCAGAAACCAAACTACAATTTGTTTGGTATTAAAGGCGATTACAAAGGTCAATCTGTTTCTTTTATTACCTATGAAGACAATGGTTTCGGTAACCTATACACAGTAGAAGCAAAATTCCGTCAATATCCAACGTATAAAGAATCAATGGAAGATTATGCGAAATTATTGAAAAATGGTTTAGATTCCAATAAAGATTTCTATCATGGTGTCTGGAAAACGGAAGCCAAAACATACAAAGAAGCGACACGTTTCCTAACAGGAAAATACGCAACGGACAAAGATTATCATAAGAAATTAAATGCGTTAATTAAAACATACGATTTAACTTATTATGATAAAGAAAAAGCAACCGTTGAACCAATGGAATCAAATTTCCCAGCCTATAATGGCAAAAACTATGACACCTTTAATAGTTATGCTTGGGGCAACTGTACACAATATGTCTACAACCGTATTACGCAATTAGGTAAACGTGTGGACTTAACAATGGGGAATGGTCAAGATTGGGGCGAAACAGGTCGTGCACGCGGGTACAAAGTAAGTCGTACACCAAAAGCAGGCGCAGCGGTTTCCTTCCCAGCTGGTGTTTTAGGCGCAGACAATACTTATGGTCATGTCGCATTTGTGGAAAAAGTCTTTAAAGATGGTAGCATCTTAATTTCTGAAATGAACGTGAAGGGATTAAACGTTGTTTCGACACGTACAATCTCAGCCGATGAAACACATTTAATGAACTATATCGTTCCAAAAGATAAATAAAAAAATCAGCTCTTTGTCAATAAGAACGAATGAGTTGTAAAAATCAAAGCTAGCACTGAAGAAGCAATTTTAATTCTTCAGTGCTAGCTTTTTTTGTGGCAAAAGGTTTCTCCAATAAAGTTTGATACATTCAGTTATTGCCAGGAGATTTCAGGTCGGGATAAGTTAGCAACAGTCGCCGAGAGCTATATTTTTTTCAGGTAGAATCATTTACTTTTAGGTGAAAGATGCCTTATAATTGTAAGCGGATACAAATATAAAAAAAGAGGTGGGTAAATGAGTAAAAAAGAAATAAATCAAGTAGTTGCCAGTAGCTATCAATTGTATATTAATGGAGAGTGGACAACAGGTAGTGGTAACAAAATGATTGCTAGTTACAATCCTAGTAATGGCGAAAAATTAGCAGAATTTGTTGATGCCACAAATGAAGATGTGGATCGAGCTGTAGAAGCAGCTCAAGAAGCGTTTCAGACATGGAAAGATGTTGATGTTGTAACAAGAAGCAATCTTTTATTGAAAATTGCTGATTTGATTGAAGAAAATCAAGAACATTTGGCTATGGTGGAGACTTTAGATAATGGAAAACCGCTTCGGGAAACGCAATCGATTGATGTTCCTGCCAGTGCAGACCATTTTCGGTATTTTGCTAGTGTGATTCGTGCAGAAGAAGGGTCTGTCAAAGAATTTGATAAGGATACGTTATCCATTGTTGTGAAAGAACCCATCGGTGTTGTGGGTCAAATTATTCCGTGGAATTTCCCCTTATTAATGGGCGCTTGGAAATTAGCGCCAGCGTTGGCAGCAGGTAATACTGTTGTGATTCATCCATCCTCGAGCACATCATTAAGTCTGTTGGAATTGTTTAAAATTTTTGATCAAGTCTTGCCGAAAGGAGTAGTGAATTTAATCACCGGTCGTGGTTCTGATTCAGGAAATTATATGTTGGCACATCCAGGATTTGATAAGCTAGCTTTTACAGGCTCAACAGAGGTGGGGTACACTGTCGCTAAAGCGGCTGCCGACCGCCTAATTCCAGCCACTTTAGAACTTGGCGGAAAATCAGCCAACATTATTTTTGAAGATGCCAATTGGGAACGTGCATTAGAAGGCGTGCAGTTAGGGATTTTATTCAATCAAGGGCAAGTTTGTTGTGCTGGGTCTCGTGTGTTCGTTCAGTCAGGTATTTATGATCAATTTGTAGAAGCTTTAAAGGAAAAATTTGAACAAGTGAACGTTGGATTCCCGTGGGAAAAAGATGTTGAAATGGGCGCTCAGATCAATGAGCATCAATTGGAAGAAATTTTAAAATATGTCGAAATTGGTGTGAAGGAAGGAGCTACGCTGATTACTGGAGGGCAACGTTTAACAGAAAATGGGCTAGACAAGGGGGCATTTTTAGCTCCTACGTTATTAGCAAACGGCACGAATACAATGTGTGTGGCCCAAGAAGAAATCTTTGGTCCTGTTGCAACAGTGATTAAATTTGAAACGGAAGAAGAAGTCATTCGTTTAGCTAATGATTCTGAATATGGCCTAGGTGGCGCCGTCTTTTCTCAAGATATCAATGTGGCATTACGGGTTGCTCGTGGTGTGCGGACAGGTCGGATGTGGGTCAACACATACAATCAATTGCCTGCGGGCGCGCCATTTGGCGGTTATAAAAAATCAGGAATTGGTCGAGAAACGCATAAATCAATGCTAGATGCTTATACGCAAATGAAAAATATTTACATTGTGACAAAAGAAGAAGCAGATGGACTGTATTAAGTAGTGTAGTGAATTTTAGATAATAAACTTATTTTTGGTTATTGTTATTTTTAGAGCTAAACAAAACAATAATTTTTTGAAAAAATTGGGTGATGAGTAAAGTAAAACAAATTAAAAGTAAAGCCTGGTGCAAAAATCACTTTGGATTTTTGTACCAGGCTTTAAAGCGGAGTAACAATAGTGTTCACTCTTGGTTGTTTTTAATTTTCGACTATTGAATATTATAGAAGGAGTTATTTTGCTTCTTCTGCTTCAAATTTAGCAAAAGCTGTTTCAATAACTTCTTTTAATGCAGAAGCAGAAGCTTCCATTTTTTCTTGTTCAGCATCTGTTAATGGAATTTCAATGACTTGTTTAACTCCTTGGCGGTTGATGATCGCTGGTGCACCGATATAAATATCGTTTTGACCATATTCACCTTCTAAATAAACAGATAGTGGTAACACAGAGTTTTCATCGTTTAGGATAGCTTTAGTGATACGCGCTAGTGCAACCGCGATTCCATAGAAAGTAGCTCCTTTTTTCTCGATGATTGTGTAAGCAGCGTCGCGTACGTTGAAGAATAAATTAACCATTGCTTCTTCATCGACGTCAGGATTATTTTTCACCCATTCGTAAATTTGTAAGCCAGCGACATTCGCATGTGACCAAACTGGGAATTCTGTATCTCCGTGTTCCCCTAAGATGTAGGCATGGACATTTCGTGCATCAACGTCAACTAATTCGGCAATTGCTTGACGGAAACGAGCAGAATCTAGTGAAGTTCCTGAACCGATTACTCGTTCTTTCGGGAAGCCAGAGAATTTCCAAGTTGAATAAGTCAAAATATCAACTGGGTTTGCGGCAACTAAGAAGATACCGTTGAAACCAGAATCAACAATTGTTGTAACGATTTCTTTATTAATTTTCAAGTTTTTATGAACTAAGTCTAAACGAGTTTCGCCTGGTTTTTGAGGCGCGCCAGCTGTTAAGACAACTAAGTCTGCATCATGGCAATCGTCATAAGTAGCAGCATAGATTTTTTTAGGAGAAGTAAATGCTAATGCGTGAGATAAGTCCAACGCGTCTCCTTCAGTTTTTGGTACATTAATATCAATAATCCCAACTTCTTGAGCAATATTCTGAGTTACTAAAGCAAAGGCATAGCTAGAACCTACGGCACCGTCCCCGACTAAAATTACTTTTTGGTGATCTTTATTCCCTGCGGCTGCAGTCATGTGTACCATTCCTTCCTCTACATTCTTTTTCGTGAGCAACGAGTTTTTATTTCCTGTTGCTAAAGTGATAGTAACATGGTTTGTAAAAAATGTCACGAACTTTGATTGTAAAAATGATACAGTTTTCAGACCTGTTTCAAAATGGTAGCTCTTACATGTGCGTAACTTCACTATCTTACGCATATTTAAATTTCTAAAAAATTTTTTTACATCTTTCTTAATCTTCAAAGACTGCGAGTTTTTTTATTTCTATGGTATAATGAATAAAACTGGGTAGCGCATACGCTTCCCAGCCATTTTGTGTTGGCAAGCTTATAATCCAAGGAGAATGAAAGATGAAAGTAATCGTAGGACTGGGAAATCCCGGTAGTAAATACAAAGAAACAAAACACAACATTGGCTTTATTACGCTAGATGAAATTGCGTATCGGCAAAATGTTTCGTTTAATAATAGTAATTTTGAAGCAGATATTGCAGAGTTTTTTATAGGGACTGAGAAAGTATTGTTAGTGAAACCATTAACATTTATGAATGAATCAGGTCGCTCTGTTGGTCCGTTGTTGACCTACTTTGGGGTAGATGAGGAAGACTTGATTGTTATTTATGATGACTTAGACTTAGAGGTCGGTAAAATTCGTTTACGGCAAAAAGGTAGTGCTGGCGGCCACAATGGGATAAAAAGTCTGATTGCCCATTTAGGAACTAATGTCTTTCCTAGAATTAAAATTGGCATTGGTCGGCCCTCAAAAAATGATACAGTTATCCACCATGTACTAAGTACTTTTCCCAAAGAAACACACGAAGAGATGTTACTTGCTGTAAAAAAAGCAGCCGATGCCGCTTTATATGCATGCGAAGGACATACGTTTGTTGAAACAATGAATCAATTTAATGGAAAATAGCAGAAAGGAGGGCCCTTGTTTGAATATTATCGAACGAATTAGCCAAACAGAAATTGCTAAATCATGGCGCAGTCAACTAATGACAACAGGAACGCGCCAACTAATTACTGGGTTATCAGGCTCTGCTAAAACATTACTGATGGCAGGCGCTTTACAAAAGACGCATCAAAAAATTGTTATTGCGGTCCCAAACCTATACTATGCCAATCAATTAGTAGATGATTTTTTAAATATTTTACCTTCAGAACAAGTTCATCTATTTCCAGTAGATGAAGTGTTATCCGCCGAAATGGCCTTTTCTTCACCAGAAGCGCGCGCAGATCGAGTGAGTGCGTTAAATTTCCTGATGACAGCGAATGCAGGAATTGTGGTCGTGCCAGTAGCTGGACTACGAAAATATTTGCCAACGAAAGAAACGTGGCAAAATGCGCAACTCCATTGGGAAATCGGGACAGAAGTAGAACCTGAAATCCTCGCGCAACGCTTAGTGTTAATGGGCTATGAACGCCAATCGATGGTCGGAAAACCCGGCGAATTTAGTATTCGTGGAAGCATTATTGATGTCTATCCGCTAAATGCCGAATACCCTGTTCGTGTGGAACTGTTTGATGTTGAAATCGACTCAATCCGTTATTTTGAAGCGGATACCCAACGTTCATTAGAAAATCTTGAAGAAGTAACGATTTCACCAATGACTGATTTAGTGTTCTCAAAGTCAGATATGAATCATGGCATGATGAGGTTACAAGATGCTCTAGAAAAACGTTTAGCGACAGCTAAAGATCAAACGGAGACCGATTTTTTAGAAGAATATTTTGGTCAGTTGCTGTCTTCTTGGGAACAAGGAATTCCTACAGAAAATGCTCACTATTATACAGATTTTCTGTACCAACAAAAAACTACGCTGTTAGATTATTTACCAGAAAATAGTTTGCTTTTTGTGGATGATTATTCTCGTATGATGGAAACGGAGCGAGAGATTGCTAGAGAGGAAGCGGAATGGCAAACCCTGAAAATTGAAGAAATGCGCGTGTTTTCTGAACAAACTTTTGGCGTAGACTTTCATGATCAATTGCGAAAAACTGCACGAAATACGACCTTCTTTTCACTTTTTCAAAAAGGAATGGGGAATCTTCGTTTCCAAGAAGTCCATAATTTTCAATATCGTTCAATGCAACAATTCTTCGGTCAAATGCCGTTGCTAAAAGCGGAAGTGGACCGTTGGCAAAAGCAAAACCAAACGGTCGTTGTTTTTGTTCCTACGAAAGAACGGATTCAAAAAGTCGAAGAGCTATTTCAGGACTTTGATATACCTAGCGTAGTAAGCAATTGGGATCAGCTGTTAGATGGGCATGTCCAAATTGTCCAAGGTGCATTACAAACAGGGTTTGAATTACCTAAAAACAAGCTCGTGGCGATTACGGAAAAAGAAATTTTTCATACAACGACCAAAAAACGGGCACGTCGTCAAACAATCTCTAATGCGGAACGTTTGAAAAGTTATAGCGACTTAAAAACGGGCGATTATGTCGTTCATGCGAATCACGGGATTGGTAAATATATTGGTATGGAAACCTTAGAAGTTGATGGGGTCCATCAAGATTACATGACTATCTTGTACCAAAATGATGACAAGTTATTTATTCCAGTCACACAATTGAACTTGATTCAAAAGTTCGTTGCTTCCGAGTCTAAAACGCCGAAAATTAACAAGCTAGGCGGCAGTGAGTGGACGAAAACCAAACGAAAAGTTGCTTCGAAAATTGAAGATATCGCGGATGATTTAATCTTACTTTATGCGACAAGAGAATCGGAAAAAGGTTATGCTTTTCCGCCAGATGATGCGTATCAAAAAGAATTTGAAGAGGCTTTTCCGTATTCTGAAACAGATGATCAATTACGTAGTGCTGCCGAAATTAAACACGACATGGAAAAATCTCGACCAATGGATCGTTTGTTAGTTGGCGATGTAGGGTTTGGTAAAACAGAAGTGGCTTTACGAGCGGCCTTCAAAGCTGTTAGCAACAATAAACAGGTTGCCTTTTTAGTGCCAACAACTATTTTAGCGCAACAACATTACGAAACGATTCAAGAGCGGTTTGAGGGCTTTCCTGTAGAAATTGGTTTATTAAGTCGTTTCCGCACGAAAAAACAGCAAAATGAAACAATTGAAAAAATTAAACATGGCCAAGTAGATATTGTGATTGGTACCCATCGTTTATTGTCGCAAGATATTAACTTTAGTGATTTAGGCTTGTTGATTATTGATGAGGAACAACGGTTTGGAGTGAAACATAAAGAACGACTAAAACAATTGCGTTCACAAGTGGATGTCTTGACGTTAACAGCAACGCCAATCCCAAGGACCCTTCATATGTCGATGTTAGGTGTCCGTGATTTATCCGTCATCGAAACCCCACCAGAGAATCGTTATCCGATCCAAACGTATGTCATGGAAAATAATCCTGGGGCGATTCGGGAAGCGATTGAGCGAGAAATGGCCCGAGATGGTCAAGTCTTTTATTTATACAATCGAGTAGATACGATTGAACGAAAAGTTGAAGAGTTACAAGCACTAGTTCCAGATGCACGAATTGCGTATGCACATGGTCAAATGACAGAAGTACAACTCGAGAATACTTTGTTTGATTTTATTGAAGGACAATATGATATATTAGTTACTACAACGATTATTGAAACAGGAGTAGATATTCCTAATGCTAATACCTTGTTTGTAGAAAATGCGGACTACATGGGCTTATCTACGTTGTATCAATTACGTGGTCGTGTGGGGCGTAGCAATCGAGTGGCCTATGCTTATTTTATGTACGAACAGCAAAAAATCCTAAACGAAGTTAGTGAGAAACGTTTAGAAGCAATTAAAGACTTTACGGAATTAGGTTCTGGGTTCAAAATTGCGATGCGTGACCTTTCCATTCGAGGGGCCGGGAACCTTCTTGGTGCCCAACAACACGGCTTCATTGATTCGGTTGGGTTTGATATGTACTCGCAGATGTTATCTGAGGCAGTTGCTCGTAAACAAGGGAAAAATATCCAAGACCAAAAAACGTCTGTTGAGATTGATTTGGGCATTGATGCTTATATTCCAGGAACGTACATTACAGACGAACGACAAAAAATTGAAATTTATAAACGGATTCGTCAATTAGAAAATATGGATATGTACGAAGAATTAGAAGCGGACTTGTTAGACCGCTTTGGAGAGTATCCTGACGAAGTGGCGCATTTATTAACCACTGGCCGTATCAAAATGGATGGCGACCGTGCCTTGTTAGAAAGTATTCGTAAACGCGACCAAAAAGTCAAGTTTGTGTTAAGTAAAATTGGCACAAAAACATACTCTGTGGAGCAGTTGTTTGAAGCGTTATCGGCAACCAGCTTAAAAGCGGATCTAGCAGTTGAGAAAGAACAAATGACTATTTCCTTGAAGTTGCCGAAAGATTGTAAAGAAGCTGTTTGGATTCAAGAAATTGCTACTTTTACAACCGCATTGCGACAAGAAAAATACAAACATTCGCAAGAAACGGATTCCCTTTAAAAGGAGGCCTAGAAGATGGCACAAAAAGAAATGCAACGAATGATGCAAGGTGCCGTTGTGTTAACCATTGCTTCCTTCATTGCAAAAGTGTTGAGTGCGTTTTATCGTGTTCCTTTTCAGAACTTTGTAGGGGATGAAGGATTTTACGTGTATCAGCAAGTTTATCCAATCTATGGGATTGCGATGACATTAGCATTGTCAGGCTTACCGCAATTTATTTCCAAAATTGTTGCTGAACAACCAGATATTCGGAGTCAAAAACAAGTGTTGCGCCAACTATATCCCTATGTGTTATGGTTAGCGATTGCTTGTTGGGCCTTCTTTTTCTTTGGTAGTCAAGAAATTGCTATTAGTATGGGGGATGCTGCACTCCAACCATTAATGGAAGTTGTTTCCTTTACCTTTTTACTCGTTCCAATTCTTTCTTTCTATCGTGGGAATTTTCAAGGTCATTTGTTGATGGTGCCTAGTGGTATTTCACAGGTGATGGAACAGTTTGTGCGTGTCGGGGTTATTCTAGTAGCTGCGTTGTCCTATCATTACTTTGGTGGCTCCATTTACCAAACGGGGACGGTGGCCATGAGTGGTGCGTTGGCTGGCGGTATCTTAGCGGTACTTGTCTTATGGTACTACAATCGAAAAATTCTTAGTGGAAGTACGGAATACTTGCATCAATGGAAGATTATGCCTCAAACCACAGGACTATTTAAACGTTTAATGATTGAGGGTGGTTTGGTCTCTTTATATAGTGCTTTTCTGATTCTATTTCAATTAATTGATTCCTTTAAAGTAAAAAATGCCCTCATGCTTTTCGGGCTCTCTGATTTAGCTGCGAAAGTGGACAAAGGGGTCTATGATAGAGGACAACCACTAGTTCAATTAGGGTTGGTAATTGCTTTAGCTTTAAGCTCGACCTTTTTACCAGGTTTGACAAAATATTTTATGAAAAAAGACCGTCAACAATTTTTACAAGTTGCAAAAATCTTTTTGCGTCTTACCACAACCTTGGCATCGGCGGCTTCGATTGGTCTGATGATGTTATTGCCGTACATGAACTTTACGCTTTTTAAAGATTATAAAGGCAACGATGTTTTAGGGGTGTATGTTTTATCCATCGCTTTTATGGCCATTATTCAGGCCTACCAAAGTATTGAACAAAGTCGCAATCGTTTTAAAGGTCCTTTAGTGGCAGCTGGTGTGGGCTTATTAGTGAAGTTACTGACAACGGGCTTTTTCACCATTCGTTGGGGAACATTAGGTGCTAGTTGGTCTACTATTCTTGGGTTACTAGCGACGTTATTCGTTTTAGTCCGACAATCGGATGCAGCGATTAATTGTTTTGTTCGAGAACGAAGCTTTTTGAAAAAATTGTTGCTTAGTTTAGCAATCATGATGCTGTCATTACTGGTCTATCAAGGAATTATCTCCATCTTGTTCCAAGGTGTGCATCACCGAAGTCAAGCGTTTTTCGTTACAGTTTTAGGTGTTGCAGTGGGTGGTACAGTTTTTATTAGCACCATCATTAAGTTAGAATTATTTACGATACGTGAATGGTTAAGTTTACCGTATGGCGCAAAAATTTTACGGATGAGACAAAAAAAATAAAAGAGGTGAATGTGATGCGGTTAGATAAATTTTTAAAAGTTTCTCGCATTATTAAAAGAAGAACAGTTGCCAAAGAAGTCGCTGATAAAGGCCGGATTCAAATCAACGGAGTCTTAGCCAAATCTTCTAGTACTGTGAAGATTGGTGACCTTGTCAAAATTCAATTTGGGAACAGAATTTTAGAAGTAGAAGTCCTGCAACTAAATGACTCTACGAAAAAAGAAGATGCCACAAAAATGTATGAAATAAAATCAGAAACACGTGTCTCTGAAGAATAAACAGGTGAGGATGGAGCGCTTGGCAAGTTCATTGAAAAGATGAATATTCCAAGCGCTTCATCCTTTCAGCGTTTTAATGAAACAGACGCGCCGCTTTTGAAAAAATTAATAAATCAACCGCTGTTATTTCAAAAGCAAAGAATATTTTAGAAAAAAGCTTGATTTTCTTTAACTTCTCTGAAATTAACATTAGACAAGGTTCTTAGATGTTGGTATAATAAAACGGACAATCCAAAGCGAGTGGAGCGAGACGATGGGAAAGAATGAAAAAAACTCGAAGAAAGTTGCGGCATTGGAAAATGACTACACGAAAGAACAGTATGTCGAATTCCAAAAACAACAGAAACAATTGATTTTTAGACGCAGACGCTTGGCAGCGATTTTTCTCGTGGCCTTCATTATTTTTGCCTTTTCTGGCATCCAATTGATGAAAGATTATCATCGCTTAGGTGCTTTCAAACAAGAACGAGCAGATGCAATTGCTGAATCCGTAGCAGTTGATAAGAAGGTCAAGGATTTAAAAAAAGACGTTGCTTTGTTAAAAGATGATGATTATGTGGCAAAATTAGCACGTAGCCGTTTCCTTCTCTCAAAAGAAGGCGAACAGATTTATCCCACACCAGAACAAATGAAAAAAACACAGACTTCTGGAGCGGAAGAAAGCAAGAGCAGTTCAGAAAAAAATAGTCAATCACAGTCTTCAACTGAAACAACTAAGTCTTCAGCTGAATAAACTGCAATTATAATTAGGGAAAAAATAGGAGGAACAATTTTTTTATGTCAATCGAAGTAGGAGCTAAATTGCCAGGAAAAGTGTCAGGGATTACTAACTTTGGTGCATTTATTGATTTAGGAGAAGGAAAAACTGGGTTAGTACACATCAGTGAAGTGTCTAATGGATTCGTTAAAGATATTCATGATGTATTAACAGTAGGTGACCAAGTAACAGTGAAAGTAACCTCAGTTGGTGACGACGGCAAAATTGGCTTATCGATCCGTAAAGCACAAGAGCCAGCAGAAGGGCAACAACCAAAACGTGAATTTCAACGTCGTGAAAACAATTATGAGAATCGTGACCGTAATCCACGCGCAGGTGGCAAAAAGCCTTTCAATAAACCACAAGCAAATAACAATAACAATAAACAAGATTTTGACTCATTGATGAGCTCTTTCTTGAAAGATAGTGATGACCGTTTATCTTCATTAAAACGTAATACTGAAGGCAAACGTGGCGGACGTGGCGGACGTCGCGGCTAAGCACAAACAAATAGGGGGACTGGGGATAACGAATGGGTTATTTCTCGGTTCCTCTTTTATTCTAAGGAAGAAAGAAGGGCGAACAATGTTTTGGCAGTTTTATAAACGAGGAAAAGAACAAGGATTTTGGCAACCGCATCAAACAATCGTGGTCGCCGTTTCTGGTGGTGTAGACTCCATGGCCCTTTTGACGTTAATGGAACAGGTGGCAGAAAAAGAACAATTACAATTGGTTGTTGCACATGTCAATCATCAATTGCGAGAAGCGTCGGCACAGGAAGCGCAATATCTCGCTACCTATTGTCAGCAGCGAGAGCTAACGTATTATGAAACACGTTGGGAAGACCCTGAAAAGCAACGGAATTTAGAAGCGAAAGCGCGCACATTTCGTTATGAATTTTTTAAAGAAGTCATGGAAATTGAAGGCGCGGCAGTCTTAATGACGGCACATCATCTAGACGATCAAGCGGAAACGATTTTAATGAAGCTGATTCGAGGGACTAATTTTTCCCATTCCGCGGGCATTAAAGAGAGACGTCTTTTTGCGACAGGGGAATTGATTCGTCCGTTACTCATTTATCCAAAAGAAGAATTGTATCAATTTGCACAGCGCCAAGCATTCGTTTATTTTGAGGATGAAACGAACCAAACCAATGAATATTTGAGAAATCGGCTCCGTAATCAGGTTTTGCCGCTATTAAAGCAGGAAAATCCGCAATTCTTAGATCAGATTGCTTCTTTTAGTAATGAACAACGTTTTGCCCAAGAATTTATTCAGGAACAAATTGAGCCTCAATTATCTGAAGCCGTAGAACCGACCAAACAAGGCTGGCGCATTCCTTTGAAGAGATTATTAAAAGAAACGCCTGCGTACCAGCACTTCTTTTTAACCGCGTTTTTCCAAAAAACATTAGTGCCGTTAGGGGTTTCGTTAAACCAACGCCAGATGACACAAATTTTAAAAGTTTTGAATGATGAACGGCAACCGCAAGGCTCGGTTATGTTAGAACAGCAATGGCAACTAGCTAAAAGTTATGATTGGCTATGCTTAGAACAAAAACAGGCTGCACTGCGAGAAGAAGTTACACATTTATTAGTACCTGGTGCGGGGATTTATTTATCGGAAACCGAGTGGCTAGGATTAATTGCGACAGACAAACCGTTTCCTCTTCCTGAAGAGATTAATCAATGGACGGGCCAGTTGTTGGCAATCCCGTTGACCACAGCCACACCTTTGACCGTTCGTCATCGCCAAAGTGGTGATCGGATTACATTAAAACCAGGGTTTACGAAAAAATTAAGCAGAGTTTTTATTGATCAAAAAGTGCCAAATGAAGCGAGAGAGAGTGCTTGGGTCATTACGGATGAGCAAGAGGAAATCATTTGGGTACCAAAATTTGCAAATTCCTATTTGAGTATTCCTTTAGAAACTGATAAAATACACTACAGACTCCTTTTTAAGACAAAGGAGTAATGCTGAAAGGAGCGCACTATGATAGAAAAAGATATTGAGAAAGTCCTAATCTCCAAAGAAGAAATTCTTGCGAAGTCTGCAGAGCTTGGCAAGCAACTGACAGAAGAATATCAAGGGAAAAATCCTTTAGTGGTCGGTATTTTAAAAGGTGCAGTACCATTTATGGCTGATTTGACTCGTGAAATCAATACTTATTTAGAATTGGACTTTATGGATGTATCTAGCTACGGCAACGCGACAGTTTCTTCAGGCGAAGTAAAAATTGTCAAAGACTTGGACACAAATGTCGAAGGTAGACATATTTTAATCGTAGAAGATATCATCGATAGTGGTCGTACATTAGCGTATTTAGTAGATTTGTTTAGATACCGTAAAGCTGCATCTGTGAAAATTGTTACCTTATTAGATAAACCAGAAGGCCGTGTAGTAGACATTAAAGCTGACTACGTAGGGTTTGATGTGCCCAATGAGTTTGTGGTCGGTTACGGATTAGACTATGCAGAAACGTACCGCAACTTGCCTTATATTGGCGTTTTAAAACCTGAAGTTTACGAATCAAATTAATATCTATCAAGGAATTAATTGTGTTACAATGTAAAGGTCAGGATTGATAAAAGAATAACATGAATTGTAATGATGAGCATAAGGAGGACAGGCATGAACAAAAAGAATAATGGCATGAAAAATGGTTTATACTACGTCTTAGTAGTACTTGCCATGGTCATGGTTGTCTATTTCATTTTTGGAAATAACAACCAACAATCGCCAGACATCGATTACTCAACCTTCCAACAACAATTGGAAGACGGAAAAGTCAAAGACATGACCATTCAACCAACCAATGGGGTTTACCGGATTGAAGGTCAGTATAAAGAAAAACAAGAAGTGAAAGACACAGGTGGTCTGTCATTGTGGGGCTCAACGCAAGCGTCGTCAAAAGGCTTCACAACAACCGTTTTACCTAGTGATACAACCTTAGCTGGCATTCAAGATGCGGCACAAAATAACAAGGTGAAGCTAGTTGTCAAAGAACAATCAACAAGTGGTGCTTGGTTGTCACTGTTGTTTAGTTTCTTACCATTAGTGATTATTTTCTTCTTCTTCTACATGATGATGAGCCAACAAGGCGGTGGCGGTGGCGGCGGTGGCCGTGTGATGAACTTCGGTAAATCCAAAGCCAAAGAAGCCGATAAAAAAGCCAACCGTGTCCGCTTCTCAGATGTAGCTGGTGCGGAAGAAGAAAAACAAGAATTAGTTGAAGTAGTGGAATTCTTAAAAGATCCACGTCGTTTCGCTGAATTAGGCGCACGGATTCCTGCGGGCGTATTATTAGAAGGACCTCCAGGGACTGGTAAAACGTTACTTGCTAAAGCTGTAGCAGGTGAAGCAGGTGTGCCATTTTACTCAATCTCAGGTTCAGATTTCGTTGAAATGTTTGTCGGGGTCGGTGCTAGCCGTGTCCGGGATTTATTTGAAACAGCGAAGAAAAACGCACCTGCGATTATCTTTATCGATGAAATCGATGCAGTTGGTCGTCAACGTGGTGCTGGTATGGGTGGCGGACACGACGAACGTGAACAAACCCTTAACCAATTATTAGTTGAGATGGATGGTTTTGATGGCAATGAAGGAGTTATCGTAATTGCTGCAACGAACCGTTCAGACGTGTTAGACCCAGCGTTGTTACGTCCAGGTCGTTTTGACCGCCAAATCTTGGTAGGACGTCCAGATGTCAAAGGTCGTGAAGCGATTTTACGTGTTCATGCGAAAAACAAACCGTTAGCTGATGACGTTGATTTGAAAGTTGTTGCACAACAAACACCAGGTTTTGCTGGTGCTGATTTAGAAAATGTCTTAAACGAAGCAGCCTTAGTTGCCGCTCGTCGTAACAAGAAAAAAATTGATGCTTCTGATGTGGATGAAGCCGAAGACCGCGTAATTGCTGGTCCAGCTAAAAAAGATCGCGTGATTAATAAAAAAGAACGCGAAATGGTGGCTTACCATGAAGCGGGACACACAATCGTTGGTTTAGTCTTAAGCCGTGCCCGTGTTGTCCATAAAGTAACAATTATCCCTCGTGGTCGCGCAGGCGGTTATATGATTGCTTTACCAAAAGAAGATCAATTCTTAATGACTAAAGAAGATATGTTTGAACAAATCGTTGGCTTACTTGGTGGACGTACAGCAGAAGAAATTATCTTTGGCGTTCAATCAACAGGGGCTTCAAATGACTTTGAACAAGCAACAGGGATTGCCCGTAGCATGGTAACTGAATATGGAATGAGCGACAAATTAGGACCTGTTCAATATGAAGGGAACCATCAAGTCTTTGTCGGTCGTGATTATGGTCAAACAAAAGCTTACTCAGAACAAGTGGCGTTTGAAATCGATCAGGAAGTTCGTCGTATCTTAATGGATGCTCATACAAAAGCGCATGAAATTATCGAAGCGCACCGTGAACAACATAAACTAATCGCTGAAAAACTATTAGAATATGAAACATTAGATGCAAAAGCAATCAAATCATTATTTGAAACAGGTAAAATGCCTGAAGGTGCTGACAGCGACTATCCTAGTGAAAAAGAAGCGCAAACATTCGAAGAAGCAAAACGTGCTTTAGAAGAAAAAGAAGCGCAAAAACAAGTTGAAGAAAAGCAAGACTTTGAAGAAGCGAAAAAAGAATTACATGATGAAGCAGAAGAAGTCAAAGTAGAAAGCGAACAAACAGAAAAAGAAGTCCAATCTGAAGAGAAAAAAGATTCAGATTCCAATTCTGAATATGATCGCAATAACTACGAAGATCGTTATAAATAACCAATTAGTAGAAGGTGCAGTATTTGTCGAGATGACGAATACTGCACCTTCTATAATATTAAGATATTCTATAGAAGGAAGATTATTTGGTTGAAAAAACACCTGATTCCTAGTATTATCTGACTAATGGACAAAAAAGCACCAAGAGAAGAGGAAAAAGAATGGAAGATTATTTAGTAAAAGCCCTTTGTTATAAAGGTTCAATTCGAGCATATGCCATCAGTGCCACTGAAACTGTTAGCGAAGCGCAAAGAAGACATGATACATGGAGTTCTTCTACCGCAGCGTTAGGGCGCACATTGATTGGAGCCCTTTTACTAGGAGCGACTTTAAAAGGTGACGATAAATTAACTGTAAAAGTACAAGGGAATGGCCCAGCTGGCGCTATTATTGTCGATAGTAATGGCCGTGGAGAAACAAAAGGCTACATTAAAAATCCACATGTCAGCTTAAAGTTGAATGCAACAGGTAAAATTGATGTACGTGGCGCTGTCGGTAACGAAGGAATTTTCACAGTCATTAAAGATTTAGGATTAAAAGAAACCTTTTCTGGACAAACACCTATTGTTTCTGGTGAAATCGGTGAAGACTTTACATATTTTATGGCGGTCTCTGAACAAGTTCCTTCAGCTATCGGTTTAGGTGTATTGGTGGACACGGATGAATCTGTGAAAGCAGCCGGTGGTTTTATGATTCAAGTAATGCCAGGTGCCGATGAAAGTATCATTGATTTTATTGAACAGCGTCTAGCGGAAGTGCCACCGATTTCACAATTACTAGAAAATGGAGAAACACCTGAACAAGTCTTGTATCGCTTATTGGGAGAAGACGAAGTAGAAATTTTAGAAAAAATGCCTGTACAATTTAAATGTGACTGTTCCAAAGAAAAATTTGCGACCGCTTTGATTGCCGTTGGGATCGATGAATTAAATGCGATGATTGATGAAGATCATGGAGCAGAAGCAGTTTGTCAATTCTGTAACAATAAATATCACTATAGTGAAGAAGAATTAATTGAACTTCGCGATGAAGCGATTCGCAATACGAAACAAAAGTAGGAGGAAAGACTATGTGGAAAATTGGAGACGTTGAAATCCCCAACCGTGTTGTCGTAGCTCCGATGGCGGGTATTAGTAACGCCGCTTTTCGTGTGACTGTAAAAGAATTTGGCGCAGGATTAGTCGTTTGTGAAATGATTAGTGATAAAGGGATTAAATTAAGAAACAAAAAAACCTTAGAAATGCTATATATTGATGAGCGAGAATATCCTTTAAGTGTACAAATTTTTGGTGGAGATAAAGAAACATTAGTGGAAGCTGCTAAGTTTGTGGAAGAAAATACGCAAGCGGCGATTATTGATATTAACATGGGTTGCCCTGTCAATAAAATAATTAAAGCTGAAGCTGGTGCGAAATGGTTGCTGGATCCGAATAAAGTGCATGAGATGGTTCACGCAGTCTCTTCGGCAGTTTCTTTGCCTGTCACTGTAAAAATGCGAACAGGCTGGGATGAAGATCATCTATATGCTGTAGACAACGCTTTGGCTGCCGAACAAGCAGGTGCTTCGGCAATTGCTATGCATGGTCGAACACGTGTCCAAATGTATGAAGGGACAGCCAACTGGGACGTTTTAAAGGAAGTGAAAAAGCATTTAACCATTCCTTTTATGGGAAATGGCGATGTCAAAACGCCTGAAGATGCTAAACGCATGTTAGAATATGTTGGAGCGGATGGTGTGATGATTGGTCGAGCTGCTTTGGGCAATCCTTGGATGATTCAACGGACGAAAGAATACTTGGAAACGGGCGAATTGATGCCTGAGCCTTCACCAGCTGAAAAAATCAATATTGCAAAAGTTCATTTACAACGATTAGTGGATTTAAAAGGCGAAAAAATTGCGGTCCGTGAGTTTCGCCAACATGCTTCTTACTATCTAAAAGGAATCTCGCGAGCAGCCAAAGTGAAAGTTGCGATTAACCAAGTCGAAACACAACAAGCAGTTGTCGATTTACTGGATGCCTTTGTAGAGAAAATTTCCAAAGTTGCTGTAACTACTATAGAAGAATAAAAAATTCAAGCCGAAAGTAAAATTCGGCTTGCTTTTTTTCGAATTACTGTGGCATTATTAGGATAGGTTAAAATCAAGAATGGAGGAACAACAGTGGCAGAAGAACAACAAGCGCATTTAGAGGATTTAAATGATCAAATGCTCGTGCGCCGCGAAAAAATGGAAGCTTTACGTGAAGAAGGGATTGATCCTTTCGGTAAACGTTTCGATCGCACTCATAATTCAGCAGAACTTCATGAACAATATGATAATCATACAAAAGAAGAACTTAGTGAAATGAATACAGAAGTCAGCGTTGCTGGACGTATGATGACAAAACGTGGTAAAGGAAAAGCTGGTTTCGCCCATTTGCAAGACCGTGAAGGCCAAATTCAAATTTATGTTCGGAAGGACCAAGTTGGAGACGAAGCCTATGAACTATTTAAACATGCTGACTTAGGCGACTTCTTTGGTGTGACAGGTCAAGTAATGAAAACCAATACGGGGGAAGTTACTGTTAAAGCTCAAACAATTACGTTATTAACTAAAGCTTTGCGTCCATTGCCAGATAAATACCATGGATTAACGAATGTGGAACAACGCTATCGTCAACGCTATTTGGATTTAATCAGTAACAAAGAAAGTTTTGATCGTTTCATGAAACGCAGTCAAATTATTAGCGAAATCCGTCGTTATCTAGATGGCAATGGCTATGTCGAAGTAGAAACGCCTGTCTTGCATAACGAAGCAGGAGGAGCTGCTGCTCGTCCGTTTATCACACACCATAATGCATTAGATATGGACTTATACTTACGCATTGCCCTAGAGTTACATTTAAAACGTTTAATTGTCGGTGGCATGGAAAAAGTATATGAAATTGGTCGTGTCTTTCGTAATGAAGGAATCGATACCACTCATAACCCAGAATTTACAATGCTAGAAGCTTATACCGCTTATACTGATTATCAAGATGTGATGGATTTAACAGAGGGAATTATTCGTAATGCTGCGGAAAAAGTCTTAGGAACTACTGATATCACGTACGATGGTCAAGCTGTTGACTTAGGAAGTCCTTTCAAACGTCTACACATGGTAGATGCGGTCAAAGAACAAACGGGCGTAGATTTTTGGCAAGAGATGACGATAGAAGAAGCCCGTGCGTTGGCTAAAGAACATAATGTTGAAATTACAGATGCGATGACAGTCGGTCATATCATTAATGAATTTTTCGAAACATTTGTAGAAGATACATTGCAACAACCAACATTTATTTATGGTCACCCAGTCGCTGTTTCACCATTAGCGAAGAAAAATCCAGAAGATGGTCGTTTCACTGACCGCTTTGAACTATTTATTATCGGAAAAGAGTTTGCTAATGCATTTACAGAATTAAATGATCCGATTGACCAACGTGAACGTTTTGAAGAACAAGAAAAAGAACGGGAACAAGGAAATGATGAAGCACACGGAGTAGATGAAGATTTCATCGAAGCCTTAGAATATGGCTTGCCACCAACCGGAGGATTAGGTATTGGGATTGATCGACTAGTTATGTTATTAACCGATGCACAATCAATTCGTGATGTATTATTATTCCCAACAATGAGATAAAAAAAGATGCCTTAAGGGCATCTTTTTTTGTATTCGCAAAAAATTAAATAAAAAAGAATAGAAAAACAATTGAAACCAATTCTTTTTTTCTAAAAAAATCGAAGATGAGTAATAAAAAGAATGGGTAATCTGATAAAAAAACGAACTTTATCTAATCGGATAAGAAAGAATAATCGGTATTGAAAAAAAGTTTAAAAAAAGT
>NZ_KV805530.1:0-64765 GCF_001811595.1 Enterococcus sp. HMSC078F03
GGTTCTCGGAGCTAAACGGTTCTGTCCCGACCTCCTTTAACTAATTAAACAATTATTTACTTAATTAGCTATTTTTTCGTCCGAAGAAGAATGAAACCACAGCAACTAAAATTACTGCCCCAATAATTGATGGCACAATTGCCATACCTGCTACGTGAGGACCCCAGCTACCTAAGATTTTTTCTCCGATAAATGAACCAACTAAACCGGCAACGATATTCGCAATCCAACCCATTGATTGACCTTTGCTTGTAAGCGCGCCAGCGATAGCACCGATAACAGCACCAACGATTAAAACCCATAAAGTATGCATAAAATAATTCCTCCTAAATGCTTTATCTAGCGAATAATTCGCTATGTTACTATTATGGACTACTTTTATTAGATAACAAAATAGTTTGCTCGTTTCCATGAAAAAAAAGCAATAATTTCTGATAATTTCATTAAAAAAGCTCAGAACAGGAGACAGAAGTGCACTGTTCTGAGCTTTTATTTAAGAAATCGTTGGGCGTTTTACTCGTTCATGTGCGACATCCGTTGCTTGAATCTCTTTATTATTAAAAGGTGTTAAGCGGAATGCCAATTGGAATTCTTCAAACGTAGTCCGGTATTTTTCTAATTGCCACTGGCCACAAGAGTAGCTACCTAGGGCGTTTTGTTTGTAATCGATATTTAAAACAACATAATCACTTTCTTGTAATTCATTGGTATGCTTAGCAACATCTAGCGCTTGTTCTTCAAAATAAGAAACACTAAAATTATATGAATCAGCCGCTGTTGCTACTACTCCTTGGCCGCGATCATCCGTGAATGCGGACCATTTAGTCGCCATGTGATTACCATTGGCTTGTGGAACAACATAATTAGTGAACATTTCCGCCACTGTAGCATCATAAACGCCAAGTAAACCAGCTTCTTGTGAATCTACATAGTTTTCTCTCGGCCCTTTACCGAAATATTTTACTTCTGATAGAGACTTGTCTAAATGGAGAGTCACACCCAAACGTGGTAACATATCTGGCGCATTTTCAATTTTACCAGCAGGACTACCTTTTAAGTCGAAGAAAATTTCGCCATTTGGTGCAATTAAATACTGATAGGTACATTGATAATGCCAAGCACTGTTAGTCGTTCCGTTAATTGTTTTTACGATGACTTGGATAAAATCATCAACTTTTTTCCATTCAAAAGAACGGACAATTTCATGCTCTAAATGTAAGAAATATTTCTTCTTCATTTCATCAATAATTTCCATATCATTACTGATTGGTGCCCGCCAAAATGTAAATTTCGGCCCTTTATGCAATAATTTTTTACCATCTCGTGTCACATTCGTTAAGGCACCCTTCACTTTATCAAAATTAATTGAAAAGTTTGGTCCTTCAATGTATAAATGAGGGCCAATTTCCTTTGCCATCAGCGAGCCAACTGGTGTGATCTCAATCCCTGGTGTTGCAATTGGCAATTCAAACTGTGCGGTAGCTAATTCATGACCAGCAGATGCATAGGCGGTCGTTTCTTTCAATTGATATGAAAGAGTTAAATAATAGGCGGCTCCTGCCTTTTTAGGAAAATCTAAATGATAAGGTAAGTGCAGTCTTCCTTCTGCTCTAGCAGCAATTGCTGGCACTGCTACTGTCCCTGATTGAATCACTGTTTGATCTTCAGTAATTGTATAAACCAGCTTAAAGATAGCCAAGTTTTCAAAGTCAAACCGACTCAATAATGAGAATTCACCTGACAGAACGTCAATAGCGCTAGTTGTAATGGGTTCAATGACTTTTTTGTATTCATACAAGCTAGTAGATGGCGTACGGTCAGGCATCAACATCCCATCAATACAAAAATCTTTGTTACTTGGATCATCGCCGAAATCGCCGCCATAACGATAATAAACTTCACCGTTATCTGTTACCGATTCAATGCCATGGTCAAACCATTCCCAAATAAAGCCACCTTGTAATTTATCATGAGCATAAAATAGCTCTTGGTATTCTTTTAAATTCCCAGGGCCATTCCCCATCGCATGACAATATTCACATAAAATATGCGGTTTTTTTGAATTTTCAATAATCGTATTCATCAGTAATTCTCTAGTTGGGTGTTCCAACCACGTATACATTGTAGAATAGACATCCGTGACCTCTGCTTCAAAATCACCTTCATAATGGACCAAGCGTGTCGGATCCATTTCTTTGGCAATACGGGCCATTTCAATAAAGTTATGACCAAACGCAGATTCATTTCCTAACGACCAAAAGAGAATTGATGGATGATTTTTATCCCGTTGAATCATCCGTACCATCCGAGAAACATAAGCCGTTTCCCATTCTGGATCGTTGCTAATCCAATCATATTCTCCAGTTAATTCAAAGCCGTGACATTCCAAATCAGTTTCATCAATCACATACATTCCATATTCATCGCATAAATCATAGAAATAAGCAGATGCTGGATAATGACTGGTTCGAATGGCATTAATATTAAATTGTTTCATTAAACGAATATCTTTTTCAATTTCTTCACGACTAACCACTCGACCATTTTTCGGATTATAATCATGACGATTCATTCCTTTTAGTTTAATGGCCACACCATTGACTAAGAAAGTCTCACCAGATACATGAATATTTCTGAAACCAACTTTTTGCGGAATAACTTCGACGACTTCCCCTTCAGAAAAAACAGTGATAAATAGCTGATACAAGTATGGTTTTTCCGCTGACCAAGCAGTGACAGACGGTAAACTTGCTGAAAATTCAACCGTACCTTGATTTCCTGCGACAGTCTCTTTAAGAACCGTTTTTCCCTGCTGATCCATCAACTCCAATTGAACTTGTTGTCCTTTGTCTTGCCAAAATTTACCCGTAATTGCCAAGTGGCCATTTTGATACGAATCATCTAAATCGGAAATAACAAAGAAATCTTCCAGCCCATTTTCTGGTACACCGAGTAATTCAACATCACGAAAAATACCACTTAACCACCACATATCTTGATCCTCTAAATACGTACCATCTGACCATTGATAGACTCGCACCGTTAAATCATTTGTTTCACCAATTTTAGCGTAAGGCGTAATGTCAAATTCTGCTTCATTTCGTGCACCTTTGCTGTAGCCAACTTCATGGCCGTTCACCCAAACATGATAAGCTGAATCTACGCCACAAAAGCGTAAAATGATTTTTTTATCGTGAAATGTTTCATCTATAGCAAATGTCCGTTTGTAAATACCTGTTGGGTTTTCCGTTGGTACATACGGCGGATTAATGGGAAAATTGTACCATAAATCAGAGTAATGCATTTTGCCATATCCTTGGACTTGCCAATTTCCAGGAACAGTGATTTGATCCATCTGGCTTGTATCAAAGTCCGTCGCAAAAAAGTTTTCTGGGCTGTATTCTGGCGCTTCTAAAAAAAGAAAATGCCAGCGTCCGTTTAAATTTTTGTATGCTTGTGTATATTTATTTTCATTTAGTAAGGCTGTTTCTTTCGAAGGAAAGCTCGAAAAATGTGCTCGTCCAGCCAACCGATTGATACTATCTACTTTATAATTTTCCCAAGTCTTCATAATCCATTTCTCCTTTACCAACTTCATTTTTTTCTTTTGTTTCATACCGTTTCCAGCAAATCCAAGCAAAGCCCATAAAAACAATTAAACCAATGATGTTATACGCCAACATGCCCAGTGGACTAGCGGTTCCTTTCGGCAACGTGCCATTGATTTCTTCCATGATTAATTTTGGATCCGGCACAGTTGACATAAAGAATACAAAGATAAAAATGGCTAATAAGAAAATCCCCGCAATTAAGCCAAAGGTTCGATTACCAAAGCGGAAACTTCTCGGCATTGTTTCTTTTTTCCAACGAAGCCCAATATAGGCGATTAACAAGAACAAGACAGGTACTAATGACGTAGAAGCTGTCATATTAATTAACGTTTCTAAAAAGCTATCCATATTTCCAATTCCTAATGCTGGAATGGCAACTAAAATCGTCACAATAATTCCTTGAACTAACAAAGCATTGGTTGGATTTCCCTCTTCGTTCGTTTTCACTAGCCACTTACCGAAGACCCCATCAGGAATTTCTGAGAAAAATACTTTAACTGGTGCTGCTGTCCACAGAGCCAAAGAACCAAGACTTCCGACAAATAAGATAATTCCTACTAAGCGCACCATCATTGCTGCGGGAATATGGAAATACGTACCTAAAATTTTAAAGATATCAAAAATACCATTTGAAAAATTTCCTTTTAAGACGTCCGTTGGCACTACCAAACCTACAGCAACGGCACCAAGAATATACATGATACCGACCGCAATCGTTGCACCAATCATCGTGCGGACAAACGTTTTATTGCCGCCTTTAACATCCTTAATGTATACGCCGATACTTTCACCACCGCCAACAGCTTGTAAAATCCACGCCATCGTCATGAAAAAAGTCCAATTAAAAGTTGGCATAATTGACGTCGTGGTAAATTCTTGTGCTGGCTCATTGCCAAAACCAAACACGACGACAAAGGCTAAAACCACAAAAGCCACGCCCATAAATAAACGAGCACCACCCGCTAAGCTAGTCACTTTCGAAATCCACGAAACCCCTTTAATACAAACCCATGTCATTAACCAAAATAACAGAATAGAAATCACTGCAATTATTTTAGTACTATGGTTTCCTTGAAAAACGTTTTGACCTAAAAAAGCGTATGAACCATAAATCAATGTATTCGGTAGTAATGAACAGAAGAAAAACAAGTTGACAAAGAAATATGACCAAGCGCCTAAAAATGCCCATTTAGGTCCTAACACAGATTCCAACCAACTGTGAACACCTGATTCATTTTCAGAATTAGCAGAAGCAAATTCTGCAATCATTAGAATAAATGGTAAAAAGTAAAAAATAGAGCCGAATAAATAGCCTGGAATAGTTGCTAGGCCAATCTGAATACTGTTGTTAACAATGCTGGGAAAGGCAAAAACCGCTGAAAAAGTCATGAGCATCAACGCGACAGAACCTAATCGTTCCCGTGAATGTGTTGCCATTTTACTACATCCTCTCTTTATCAAATTAATTAGTACTCACACATTGTAAAACGCTTACAGTTTTTTAAAAATAAAAAATGTTGCCTATTTCTTGTAAAGATGTTGACTTTTAGAAAGCCTTTACATACTCTTATAAAGAGGTGATAGCATGCAAAATGTTTTTACAAATAATGTCAGCATCCTGATTAATGATCAACCTATTAGCCAAGAATTTCATCTTTATGAAGCTGGCTATGAAAAATGCCGCCCGACAAAACCAACTGAGTTTGCCCCCATTAATTATTGGGTTTTGCATTATTGTAGCGATGGTGAAGGCTATTTTTCAACACCCTTTATGGAAAAACAACACATTACCGCTGGCGATTTGTTTATGATTCCAGCCAATTGTCGCAATATTTATTATCCTAATCGGCAAAATCCTTGGACCTATCATTGGGTCGGTTTTGTTGGAGATCTTTCGTCTCAGTATTTAGAAAAAATAGGCCTGACTACCGAAAATTGTATTTTAAAAGGAACTGTTGATAAGAAATTAGAAAGTTTATTTAAAAATATTTACCAAGAAGCGAAGAAACATAATCATTTTGGCAGTTTAAGTGAAAGCTTTCAATTGTTGAATTATCTAGAGCATCATTCCGTTACACAGCACGAAAATCAAAGCCAACAATTATTTAACCAAATTAAAATGGCTATTCACGAAAATTTTTCAAACAATCTTTCAATTAGTCAATTAGCTTCTGAGTATAACATTGATCGTAGCTATTTATTTAAGCTATTTCAGCGTTATGAACAAACAAATCCTAGTATTTATGTACAAAACTTAAAATTGCAAAAAGCCTGTTCTCTGTTAAGAAAAAGTTCCTTAACCATCACGGAAATCAGTTTTGAAGCAGGTTTTTCTTCACCTTCTTATTTTTCAAAATTTTTCTTCCAGAAAAAAGAGATGACACCTCGACAATATCGTCAACAGTTTTTAACGTAAAAAACCTCTTGCTAAGCAAGAGGTTTTAAAATTATTCAATGAATGAATTATTTTACTGTTACTGAAGCGCCAACTTCTTCTAAAGCAGCTTTTAAAGCTTCTGCTTCTTCTTTAGAAACGCCTTCTTTAACTGGTGCAGGAGCGCCATCAACTACAGCTTTAGCTTCTTTCAAGCCTAAGCCAGTTGCTTCACGAACTGCTTTGATAACTTTAACTTTTTGATCGCCAGCTGCTGTTAATTCAACAGTGAATTCAGTTTGTTCTTCTGCTGCTCCACCTGCTGCTGGTCCAGCTACTGCTACAGGAGCTGCTGCTGATACGTCAAATTTTTCTTCGATAGCTTTAACTAATTCGCTTAGTTCTAAGATAGTTGCTGTTTCTAACTCAGCAACGATGTTTTCAATGTTTAATGCCATTTTGAATTTCCTCCATTTAAATTAAAATTGTTTGTTTTTTATTTGTTTGAATTAGACTGCAATTAAGCAACTTCTTCGTTTTTCTCTGCCACTGCTTTGACAGCGTAAGCCACGTTGCGGACTGGCGCTTGTAATACAGATAATAGCATAGATAGTAAACCTTCGCGGTTTGGTAGTTTTGCCAACGCAGTAATTTGTTCCACTGAAGAAACTTTTCCTTCGATGACGCCACCTTTGATTTCTAATGCTTTTGCATCTTTAGCAAATTCGTCGATGATTTTAGCTGGTGCTACTACATCGTCGTTGCTGAATGCGACAGCAGTTGGGCCTGTAAAGACTTCGTCTAAGCCGTCTAAACCAACTTTTTTAGCTGCACGAGAAAGGATTGAGTTTTTGATGACTTTCATTTCTACGCCTGCATCACGTAATTGTTTACGTAAGTTAGTGACTTCTTCAACTGTTAAACCACGGTAGTCCACGATTACAACTGATGCTGCTGATTCAAATTTCTCAGCGGCTGCTTGAACTAGGGTTTCTTTTTTAGCGATTGCTGCTTCACTCATTTATTTCACCTCCTGATTTTGATGGTGGAGTTGGACTTGGTTTACGATATGTAAAGTAGAAGAATCAAATGAAACTTCGCTCACTTCGTTCGCCAAGTATTGTTTTTCATCGGCTTTTTTTCAAAAAGTCGTGTAAAACAACAAAACTCCATGCCACCGTAGACATAGAGGGACCGAATTGTATATAACTCAACAATTGTCCTCGGTAGGAAATTAAGACTTGCGTCACCTACTGTCTTCGGTACAGTTAATTATTAACCTCACTCACTTTACCATAGGGTAAGTGAGTGAGTCAAGAATTTTTTAATTATTTTCTTTCAAATTAGAAAGAAGCTTGGTCAACGTGGATTCCAGGTCCAAATGTTGTTGTTACTGAAATGTTTTTGATGTATTGACCTTTAGCAGTTGATGGTTTAGCTTTCAATAATACGTCGTTAATTGTGTTGAAGTTTTCAACCAATTTTTCGTTATCAAATGAAACTTTACCGATTGGTACGTGGATGTTACCAGCTTTGTCAACGCGGTAAGTTACTTTACCAGCTTTAACTTCTTCAACAGCTTTTGTAACGTCCATTGTTACAGTACCAGTTTTAGGGTTTGGCATTAAACCTTTTGGTCCTAAGACACGGCCTAATTTACCAACTGTAGCCATCATGTCAGGAGTCGCAACAACTACGTCAAAGTCGAACCATCCACCTTGGATTTTTGCAACCATGTCGTCGTCGCCTACGAAATCTGCACCAGCAGCTTCAGCTTCTTTAGCTTTTTCGCCTTTAGCGAATACTAAAACAGTTTGTGTTTTACCAGTTCCGTTTGGAAGCACAACTGCTCCACGGATTTGTTGGTCTGCTTTTTTAGGGTCAACGTTCAATTTGTAAGCAACTTCAACTGTTGCGTCAAATTTCGCGATGTTTGTATCTTTTGCTAAAGCTACTGCTTCTTCAACTGAGTAAGCTTTTGTAGCATCAACTTTTTTCAATGCTTCTTGCATTTTTTTGCTCTTTTTAGCCATTTTGTTTCCTCCTTGATTGTGGTTATAACGGTTGTACCTCCCACGTCTTTCATATCTTTAAATATGAAACGAACTGAGAAGCTACTTCTTTGAGTAAGTGTGGAATAAAAATTATTCTACGATGATACCCATGCTTCGTGCAGTTCCTGCAACCATGCGCATTGCTGCTTCAACGTCAGCGGCGTTTAGGTCTGCCATTTTAAGTTCAGCGATTTCTTTCACTTGATCGCTTGAAACTGTTGCAACTTTAGTTTTGTTTGGTTCACCTGAACCTTTTTCGATTTTTGCAGCTTTTTTCAATAAGACTGCAGCAGGTGGTGTTTTAGTAATGAATGTAAATGAACGATCTTCATATACAGAGATTACTACTGGAATAATCAAGCCTGCTTGGTCAGCTGTACGAGCATTGAATTCTTTAGTGAATCCCATGATGTTGATACCTGCTTGACCTAACGCTGGACCTACTGGTGGAGCTGGTGTTGCTTTCCCCGCAGGAATTTGTAATTTAACGATTTTTTCTACTTTTTTAGCCACGAAAATACCTCCTTAAGTTCTCGTGCGTGGTTAATGGGGTTGAGATTTCCCCTCCCACTCAACGTACATTTAAAACATACCCTATTACTATACAGGATTCCCTTTACTTTTTCAAGATGTTTTTATGATTTCAAGGCAATTTTTTTATCCGTTATTTTCTTCATGAAATGCGCATCATGCTCAATCACTAGCATTGCAGGCTTCACAGATAAGATTAGCGTTTCTAATTGTTGATGATTAAACACATCCAAGTAATTAAGGGGTTCATCCCAAATATAAAGTTCAGCTGATTGAGACAATGATTTGGCTACTTCGACTTTTTTCCGTTGCCCCATACTCATTTGTTCAATTCGATTAGTGAAAACGGCGCGCTCCATCCCAAGTTTTCGTAAGTTATTTAAAAATTGGGTGTAATCTAACTGATTTTTCTCTGCAAATTCGGATAAAGTTCCTTGATTGTCTTCATAATCTTGGCGCACATAAGAAATGGTTAATTGGTGAGCCAAAGTGGCTTCGCCTTCTGAATCCCCAGAAAAATCCCCCAACAAATACTGAATCAAGCTCGATTTTCCTGAGCCATTTTTTCCTGTTATTCCAACAATTTCTCCCGCGTTTATTGAAAAAGAAAGTGGCGCAAATAGCCAATTTTTCTCGTAGCCTAGACGAAGCTCTTCCACCGTCAATAATGTTTTGTGATGCGTTGGCTGATAATCCATTGACAAAGGCTCAATATACTCAAGATCTTTTAATAGTTTTTCTTTTTCTGCTAATTGTGTTTCGGCACGTTGTTGAATGTGTTTCGAGCGCTTCATTACGCGCGCTGCCCGGGCACCAATGGCTCCTGTATCAAAAATCGCCCCGCTCCCTTTTTCTTTAGCATTGCCGTACTTATCACCTTCACGGTTCATCGACCATTCCGCTTTTTTACGAGCGGTTTCTTTCAAGCGATTGACTTCTTTTTTGATTTTTTCATTTTCTGCCAGTTCAAAAGCATCTCTTAATTTTTTTTGCTCTTCATAAATAGAAAAATCCCCTTGGTACAGTGTCAATTGACTTTTTTCAATCGCCAAAATATGATCAACCACTTCATCAACAAATGCCCGATCGTGGCTGACTAAAATAAATCCATGTTTCTTTTTCTTCAAATATTCAGCTACTTGTTGTCTGCCAGCTAGATCTAAATGATTTGTTGGCTCGTCAATTAAAGGAAAGGCATTTTCTTCAATAAAAAGAAGACCTAATAAAACTTTCGTCTTTTCGCCGCCTGATAAAGAAGAAAAGGGCCGCCATAAAACTTCAGGATCAACGTTTAAAAGCGTTAATTCTCGTTCTAATTTCCACTGTTCAAAAGAAGTCACCTCTTGTAAGACATAATAAGTGAGCTGTTGTTCTTCTGCAACTGTTTGTGGAAAATAGACGAAATCGACTTGATGAAGAATCTCTCCTTGGTAATCCAACTGCTTTTGTAACAATCTTAATAAGGTTGTTTTCCCACGGCCATTGCGGCCAATCAATCCTAATTTCCAATTGGTATCCATCGTGATATTTGCCTGATCAAAAAGCAATACTTCTTGATTATCATAGGCAAAAGATAGTTGTTTTAGTTCAATTTTCGACATAAATATACCTCCATAAAGCAAAATTGATGCAGCTTTACGGAAATCAGCGGCATCAATCCAAGGTATACAAAAAGACCCGTGGCTGAATTCTTTAAGCTAATTTCCGAAAATCCGCACACTCCACCCGTTATATTCAGGCAAAGTTATACAGTTTCTCTAAAAAATTAACTTAAATTTTCAACGCACGAATCCCTCTTTTCGTCTTTTATTATCTAGAATTTAGCATCTCTTCACTGATTTGTCAACGAAGGCCCCTTGCTTTCATTCTGATAAAAATTTAAATTATTCGCTAAAACACAAGCGATTGCCTAGTTCCCCGCCATTTTTTGTGTTAGACTTCCAATGAAAACATATTCTAATGAAGAAGGTGCTGAAATGGAAGAGTTACGCTTTAATAGTGTTTTTGATATTATCGGACCCGTTATGATTGGTCCAAGCAGTTCTCATACAGCCGGAGCGGCAAGAATTGGAAAAGTAGTTCGCAGTATTTTTGGACAGCAACCTGATAGCGTTGACATTTATTTATATGAGTCTTTTGCCAAAACTTATCGTGGTCACGGAACAGATATCGCCTTAGTTGGCGGCCTTTTAGGCATGGAACCAGATGATGAGCAACTAGCCAATTCTTTGGAAATTGCCTATGAACAAGGAATGGAAGTTTGTTTTATTCCTAAAAGTGAAAAAGCAGACCACCCTAATTCCGTTAAAATTGTGGTTTCTTCTGGCGACCGAAAACTATCTGTGACAGGAATTTCAATTGGTGGTGGAAACATTCAAATTTCTGAATTAAATGGCTTCAAATTGTCTTTAAGTATGGGCACGCCAACATTTATCGTTGTCCATCAAGATGTTCCTGGCATGATTGCTAAGGTGACCAACATCCTTTCAGCTAGCGATATCAATATTAGTACAATGACCGTTACCCGAGAATCTAAAGGGGAAAAAGCGATTATGATTATTGAAGTTGATCAAGCCGAAGTCGGTGACATTGTCATGCAATTAGCTGAAATCCCTCATATATATAGCGTCAACTATTTTGACTAAATGAACGTAAAGGAGTAATACGATGTTTTATTCAATTGAAGATTTGGTAGCTCAAGCGAAAGAGTACCCTTCTGTGAGCGAATTAATGATTGCAACAGAAATGGCTCATGGCGGGTATTCTCGTGAACGAATTATTGAAACAATGGAAAAAAATCTAGCCGTTATGAAACAATCCGTCGCTGAAGGAATCGCTGGTGTTACCTCAGTAACAGGGCTAACTGGTGGCGATGCAACCCGCTTAAATGATTACATACATTCAGGCAACTTTTTAAGCGGTGAGACCATTTTACAAGCCGTGCGAAATGCGATTGCTGTTAATGAAGTTAATGCAAAAATGGGCTTGATTTGTGCTACACCAACCGCAGGCAGTGCCGGAGTAGTTTCTGGCGTCTTGTTGGCAGTTATTGATCGCTTAAAGTTAACGCATCAGCAACAATTGGATTTTCTATTTACAGCTGGGGCTTTTGGCTTAGTGATTGCCAATAATGCCTCAATCAGTGGTGCCGAAGGTGGTTGTCAAGCTGAAGTCGGTTCTGCTAGTGCAATGGCAAGTGCCGCTTTAGTTGCGGCTTCTGGCGGTACGCCTGATCAATCTGCTCAAGCTGTGGCCATTACGATAAAAAATATGATGGGCCTCATTTGTGATCCTGTTGCGGGACTTGTTGAAGTCCCTTGCGTGAAGCGAAATGCATTAGGTTCTTCTCAAGCCTTCATCTCAGCTGACATGGCTTTAGCGGGGATTCGAAGTGTCATTCCACCAGATGAAGTCATCCACGCAATGTACCAAGTGGGTCGCCAAATGCCACAAATTTTCAAGGAAACCGCTGAAGGCGGTCTTGCGGTGACACCAACTGCACAACGTTTAAGCAAAGAAATTCTAGAGAAACAAAAATAGAAATAACTATAGCAAGAAGCTTACAGAAAAAAACGTCCATTCGTTTTTTCCGTAAGCTTCTTCTTTAATCACTTGTTCCGCCTAAACCAACCACAGCGACAATTCCATTCATGACATCTTTCATCGTTTCACCTACAAATGAAACGGTTCTACCATCAATGCGTTTAATCATTGGTAACATTTCAATGCGATCTGCTTGTGCTGTCGTCACACATTGCAATTTTACAGTTGCAGGTGTTTGCAAGGCATATCGGGGTAATTCAGACAACGCAAAGGAAGTTAACACCTGACTTGTAGTTGCTACGATAGCTTCCCGAACTTGTTGCATGGGTTTATTTTTGATTGCATAACGTCCCAGAGATTCTTTGGTGGAAACAAAGGGGACTTCGGGCATCATTTTTTCTTGAAAAAGTTGTTCCTCTAAGCCTGATTCACCGATAATTAAACCAACAGGGACACCTAATTCGCTAGCGTAAGCTGCATTAATTGTCGTTTCATTCATCGCTAATTCGTTTATTTTTAAATCATAAGCAACACTAGCACTATACCCATGATCCATATTCCCTTTTTGTTTACCAATACCAGCATGATAACCTAAGAAAAAGACTACATCATAGCTACTATCCAAGCCACTCATCATATAATCCATGCGAGGAAAGCCGCTCACTAAGGAAATTTGTTCATCCATTTCTGCTAAGCGCGCATAAGCTAAATTCAATCCACGGCTATGCGAATCGGCAATAGTAATTTCTGTAATTTGTTCATTTTTAGCACTCTTTTGAATCCCTTCAATCAACCAAGCCACATGTTGGTGATATAATTCTCGGAATAAAACGGTATCCTCTTTTTCCATATCAAATGTCGCAATACCTGCTAATCCTTCAATATCGCATGATACATAAATCTTCATTTGTTCCACTCCTTTGACAATGGCTGAACCAGTGCTTGAATTTTGTCAGCATCTAAATTTTTGATTAATTGAATGACTAATTCTTTCGCCGCTTGGTAATCTTGAAAGTCCACATAGCAATGGGGGGTGTGTGCGTAACGGACAGGAATTCCTACAACAATCGTCGGGGCTCCTTGAACTTGTGTAATCGCCATGCCATTGGTTCCACCACCACTTCGAACAGAAACTTGAACAGGAATTTTGTGTATTTTAGCAATCTCTAGTGCATACTCTTGAAATTCCGGATTCGTAATCATAGAAACATCAAAATAGCGTAACATCGGTCCTTTTCCCATTGCTGATTGAATCATCTCTGGCGTTTCTGCCGTATCATCAGCAGGGCAGCCTTCGAAAACAATAGCTAAATCAGGATTGACTTGCTTTGCGGCAATAAGTGCTCCTCTTTCGCCAACTTCTTCTTGTGCAGTTACTGTCGCAACTAACTTGAATGGAAGTGTCTCTTCTTTCAACTCCTCCATGACGTCCACTAAGCAAGCACAGCCAATGCGACAATCAAAAGCTTTTCCTAAAAAAAGATCTGTCTGTTCGTTGTAACAACACGTCACATCTGGAATGACCGGTGCACCAAGATCGATTTTGTACGTTTCAATTACTTCTTCTTTTGAGGTAGCGCCAATATCGATTGTCAAATCAGCAATGGTTAATGGCCGCTGACGTTCCTCTGGTGTCATAAAATGAGGGGGCCGACTAGTAACTACGCCTGGCAGATAGGTGCCTTCCCGGTTACGAATCCGAACTTTTTGTGCAGAAATCGTATTAGGGACCCAGCCACCTAACGGAAGAAAACGCAACAAGCCGTTTTCTTTAATTGCTTGAATCATAAAACCCACTTCGTCACTATGAGCATCAAAAAGCACAACTGGACCTTCACTTAGATTATTTTTCTTCTCAAGATATAAATTTTTAATGGCATCTAGCCGTTGAATAGTAAAATCCGCAGTTGCGTGTTGAAGGATTCTAACGACTTCTGTTTCAAAGCCTGAAACACCATTAGCATTTGAAAGTTCCTGAATTAATTGAACAGCTTGACTTTTTTTCATTTTTTCCCAACCTTTACTTGTCACCGATAGAGACTGATTTGTAATAGCCTGAACCTAATGGGCCATAGACTAAATTTTGGACAGAATCGTCCACTAAGCGTGCTTCTGTTAATTGATAAAGAGGAACTAGGGGTGCTTCTTCCGCAACCAATTGATCCGCTTTTTGTAATGTTTTCCAACGTTCTTCATATTTATTTGCATAAGTTACGTTTGCTTCTTGAAGCAACTGATCGAAGGTCTTATTAGACCATTTACCAAAATTATTGGAATTTTTTGATTGCAATAGGTTTAAGAAATCGATTGGATCAGCATATACTGGCGTCCAGCCACCAACCACAATGTCGAAATCTCCGCTGCGACTTTTTTCTAAACGATTATTAAAAGGAACTGGCGAAACATTGACTGTTAAATTTTCTAAATTATCTGCTAAAGCTCCTTGAACATACTCACTGATTTTTTTAGCATTTTCTGTATCCGAACTTAAAATCGTTAGCTCCGCTTTTTCAATTCCTAATTCTTTTTTAGCCGTTTGCCATAACTCTTTCGCTTTTTCTGGTTCACTAGGATTTAAATCTCCTAATTCCTCTGCAAAATCTTTTTGCGTTTCTTGATTAGTGAAACCTGTTGGCACGAAGCCAAGTGCTTTTTTTGAGCCATCATTTAAAACATTTTTAGCTAAACGTTCAGAATTCAATGATAATGCTATCGCTCGACGTGCATTCTTATTTGCCAAAAGATCTTTTTGCGTATTTAATTGGATATAATACGTTCCAGGAATTTCACGAATTTTCAAAGCTGCATTGCCTTGTTCTTGTGCAACAATTTCTCCAGAAATTTTTACAACATCTAATTCTTTCCCTTCGAAAAGATTTTTCCCAGTATTGACTTCTTTAACGACTTGGACATCCACCTTATCTAGCGAAACATTCGCTTGATCCCAATAATTTTTATTCTTCACATAGGACCAAGTATTATTCGTGCCATCCCAACCTTCTAATGTGAAGGCGCCATTGTAAAGTGTTGACTCAGCTGATGTACCATAGTTTTTGCCCGTTTTTTCGACAAATGCTTCATTTAAAGGATAAAAAGCTGGCACCGCCAATAATTGTTGAAAATAACTCATAGGATAGCTCAGCTCTACTTCCAAGGTATGGTCATCAATGGCTGTTACCCCTAGCTCTTCTTTAGATTTGCCACCGTCAACAATAGCACGATAATTTTTTAGCCCTTCAAAATAATACGCTTGCGGGGAAGCTGTTTTTGGGTCTACTGTGCGCTTCCAAGAATATTCAAAATCATTGGCTGTGATTGGCTCGCCGTTACTCCATTTTGCATCTTTTCGAATCGTAAAAGTATAGATTAAACCATCATTAGAGGGCTGTACTTTTTCAGTTGCCAATGCTGGTTTAGCTTCTCCTTTTTCGTCAAAGGAGAAAAGTCCCTCTCCTACTTGACTCATTACATCTGCTGCTGTATTATCCATTGCCAACGACACGTCTGCCGTTGATAATTCCGAATCAATCCCGACCCGTAATACCTGTTGTTCTTGCTTTTTGGTTTCTTTCCCAACATTTCCACAGCCCGAGAGAAGTAGAACTATGATTGCTGCCAAAGACAGCCTTTGCTTTGTTGCCCTTTTCATAAAAACACCTCATTTTTTTATTTTTTGATACCTTTTTCCCACAAAATTATTTATAATCTGATAAAGGAGGTTTGCTCATGAACTTAGATTACTTAAAAGAAACGTATCATTTAACGAAAACAGAAAGTCAGATTTTGTATTATTTGGATCAACAAAGTACGAACGCGGCCGATTTGAGTATTCGAGAAGTTGCCAAACACTGCTTTTCTTCGCCTAGTTCCATCATTCGTTTAGCCAAAAAATTAAATTTATCAGGTTATAATGAACTTATTTACAAATTAAAAGAAGCCCATTTTTCTCAGCCAATCCCTTATGAAACAGCGCCTTCATTTGAAACAACCAACGAGTTTTGTCGACTGCTTGCCAAACACAAGAGTCATTTATTTGTTATTTTAGGTCATGACTTTTCACGACATTTGGCGGCTTACATTAGTGAAGTTTTCAATTTTCATGGCATCCCCAGTATCACAACAGCCCATACTCATTCGATAAATAGTCAAAATAATCAGAATTTTCTTTTTATCATTCTTTCACATTCTGGTGAAGAAAAATACCTAAAAGAAACAGCTCTGCTTGCGAAAGAGAAAAAACATCCTATCATTTCTTTTGTTGGTGCCAAAAATTCAACTCTTGGTCGACTGGCAGATCTCGTTTTTTCAACTGACTCTTACAGCCCGTTTTCAACAAGTGTCGCTCAGCCACAAATGTTTTTTGGCCAAACATTAATCACCTTTGAAGCCTTGATTTGTGCTTATTTAAATCATGAGGATTACATTCCAATATCTCCTAAAAATAAATAATTTTATTTATTATAGCTGAAAAAAGCTATTTCGCTAGCCAAAGTATAGAAAAAGGCACATGTTCCATTTTTTATGGAACATGTGCCTTTTTGCTATTTTTTACTCGGCCATAGAAATTCAATTAGCAAATGATCTACTTCAGGATTTTCATGTAATTGGCTATGTTGTGCATTTTCTCCTTTAATAATCTGGCTAGTGACTTGAGTTCCTCGCTGTCTTAGCAAGGCGTTGACTGCTAAGGCACTAGATAACGGTACCGTTCCATCACTTAAATCTGTTGCACTTAATTGACCACCAATTAATAAAATGGGCAGTTTTTCTGGAACAACATTAATCATCTCTTGATAATCCAAATAGCGGCTACTTTTTTCTGTGGGGCCATTTTCTAGTTCCGTTTCGATGGTTTGCTGTTGACTCGTATCAATAAAATCATTGAAAGGTGCTCCAATGCTGACAAATTTTTCAATTTTAGGTAACGATGTGTCTTGCCCATAGGTTCCTAAATAACGTAAACCACTAACACCACCCATAGAGTGCCCGACAATATTGGCTTTGTTCACTTGATAATTTTTTTGTAAATAGAGTAATGTGTTTTTTATCCATTCTGTTTGATTCCATTCATTGTTTTTATTATCTTCAAATAGAACTTGAACACTGGGATTCGTCGCTTTGCCACTTAAAGCTCCTCGCTCTTTAACCACGGTCCCATCAGGTTTAACGAGTAGCACTAATTCTTGAGTTGTGGCACCTTGTTTCTCCAAGCGATGCAGTAACGAGCCAAACGAATTTTTAGTTCCCGCGTAACCATGAAAAAAGAGCGTTGGTGTTGTTGTGCGGTTTAACTCAACGGTTGCTTCTTTTGTGGGGGCTTGGTTGTCATTCTTCGTGGTTGCTCCAATTTGGCAAGCACTTAATAATAGAACAAGACCCATTAGCAAAGAAAAATAACGATATTTTTTGGCCTGTTTCATTTTTTCATTCCTTTCTGCGATGAAATAAAAAAGGGCTTGGAAAAGAAGTCAGTTGACTGCTTTTCCAGACCCTACAATCTGTATCAATCAGCTGAACAATAGTTTGTCAGCTTGTTTATTAATCAATGTTATCGACTTGTTCAAAGTCTAATTCTGTACTTGTTTCACGACCAAACATATCGATGTTTACTTTTAATTTTTGTTTTTCTTCATCGATTTCTGTCACAACACCTTCAAGACCAGAAAAGGCACCTTCGATAATTTTCACTGTATCGCCTAGCGTTACTTCTAAGTCTGATTGACGGGTGCTCATGCCAATTGAACGTAAAATGTGGTTAATTTCTTCTTGTAATAAAGGAGCGGGTTTACTACCAGCACCATGTGAGCCTACAAAACCAGTTACGCCTGGCGTATTACGAACAATATACCAAGAATCATCGGTCATAATCATTTCCACTAACACATAACCAGGGAAAGTTTTATGAACGATTTCTTTTTCTTTACCATTTTTGACTTCTTTTTCTGTTTCTTCTGGTACAACGACACGAAAAATATAATCGCCCATCCCCATGCTTTGTGCACGTGATTCAATGTTTGCTTTTACTTTATTTTCATAGCCTGAATAGGTGTGCAATACGTACCAATTTCTTTCAAAAGTTTCCATTACTGATTCGGCTCCTTTAAATGTTTTAGTTTATTTTTTTCGAGCAAATAAAAAAAGCTCAGTTTCCCGAAGCTTTTTCTCGAATACTATTATAGCACCCCTCGTCGGGAAATACTAGAATTAATTATTTTAAAATCCAGCCAAATGCCGTTTGGATAACAGTATCCATGATAAAGAACAATGCTGCAAATAAAATAGATGTTTCAATTACAACTAATGTATCTTTACGCAATTGTTTTTTTGTTGGCCAAGTTACTTGCTTCATCTCATCAGCAACGCTGCGGAAAAATTTCATGTTGATACCCTCCTCTAAATCTATTTCGTTTCTTTATGTAACGTGTATTGATTACAATATTTACAGAATTTATTGATTTCTAAGCGTTCGCCACGTTTACCTTCACTAACGGATTTAGAATAGTTGCGAGAGCCACAAACGGAACAAGCAAGAGCTGCTTTCTTTGTTGCCATGTTCTTCGACCTCCTCTATTCACAAATTTACTTCTTAACAGTACCATTATTCGAAAAAGTTGTCAAAGTTTAATTTACTTTTTAAAGAAGCGCTGTGCCGATTCTTACGTAATTTTTTACCATTATCGCGAATACGTGCTTGATTTCTTTTACAAAATATCTGATTTTTCTTTATTTTCTATTTATTTTAACAAAATTGCTTTTATTCTGAGGTCTCAGCTATTGTTTTCTGCTAAGTTATGATATGATAAATTTATTAAAAATGAACCCTTAGGAGGCCTGTTTATGTTATTAAAATCTGTAGTTATTAAAAAAGATAATTTAACAACCGTCAATGAATCTTGTACTCTAGAAGAAGCTCTTTCTATTTTAGAAGACTCAGGTTACCGTTGTGTCCCAATTTTAGACGAATCTGGAAAAATTTTCCGAGGAAATATTTATAAAATGCATATTTACCGCCATAAAGCAAACGGTGGCGATATGAGTTTACCTGTTACCTATTTGTTAAAAAATGCCACAAAATTTATTTATGTCAACACTTCATTTTTCAAGGTATTTTTTACTATTAAAGAACTACCTTACATTGCTGTTTTAGATGAAAATAATTATTTTTACGGCATTTTAACACACAGCACCTTATTAAATATTTTAGCGCAATCTTGGAATGTAAAACAAGGGAGCTACGTTTTAACAATTGCTTCAGTTGGTCAACAAGGCGACTTAGCAGCCATTTCAAAAATCATTGCCAAATATAGCAGCATCGCCAGCTGTATTACATTGGATGTTGATAGTGAAGAATTTGTTCGTCGCACACTTATTACTTTACCAGCCGGCACAACTGCCGAAACGTGTACAGCCATTGTAGAACATTTAGAGCGGAAAAACTTTAAAGTTGTAGAATTGGAAAATTTAGAAGACGAGTAAAATTTACGATCTTTATCTTAGGATTTAAAGCTAGGGAGGCAAGTCAAAATGACTTGCCTCCCTAGCTTATTTTTTAGACTTCTTCACCAATAATTCGAACTTCCGTTTGTAATTCAACATCAAATTTTTCTTTAATCACTTCTTGGATATGTGCAATTAATTCCACATAATCTGTTGCGGTTGCATGATCGATGTTAACAATAAATCCCGCATGCTTTTCGGAAATTTGAGCACCGCCCCATTTTAAGCCTTGTAAGCCAGCGTCTTGGATTAATTTCCCTGTAAAATGACCAACAGGGCGTTTAAAGACACTGCCACAAGAGGGATACTCTAGCGGTTGCTTCAGTTCACGAAGTTCCGTTAATTCATCCATTTGGGCTTTAATTTCTGCATGGTTTCCTTTTTCTAAAGCAAACGTTGCTTGCAAGACAATACAATGTAATTCTTGAATTTCACTATGACGATAACGGAAATTCAGGTCTTCTTTCGTCATGGTTTGGATAGTTCCATCTGCCAACAGCACTTCTGCAGACTGGAAAACATCTTTAATTTCCCCGCCGTATGCTCCAGCATTCATATAAACAGCACCACCGACACTTCCCGGAATGCCACAAGCAAATTCAAAACCAGTTAAATCAGCTGCTAAGGCTTCGTAGGTTGTATCAATCAGCTTGGCACCAGCATCCACAATCATGGTGGTACCGGCTACTTTGATTTCTTTCATTTCTGTTAGCATAATCACGACATCGCGAATACCGCCATCACGAACAATCAAGTTGCTAGCATTGCCTAATACTAACCATGAAAGTCCTTGTTCTCGGCAATACGCCACAATCTCTTCGACTTCTTTTTTTGTTTTGGGTAAGGCCAACACATCAGCTGGGCCGCCTGTTTTGGTAAAGGTTACGTTTTTTAATGGTTCATCTACTAATAAAGTAATTTCGTTTAATGTTTCTAACATAGCTTTAGTGTTCACGAAAGTTAGTCCTTTCTTTTCAAAATATCTGTCTTATTCTAGCATGATAGAAAGAAAGTTGCTAGTCCTCTTTAAAGAACATGCCGTTGTTGTTGGCGTAGCATTTCTTCACATAACGCATGACTTTCATAGACTTTTTCTTGTTTTAACTCTTGCTCTTGCGGTTTTTTAATGGCCTGGATGAAAGCAGTAACCATTTGGTAAAAACCTCTTTTTTCCAATGTTGGCGTCCAATCTCCCATCTCTTTTACTTGGTATTCTTCTTCTGTTTGGATGGTCAAATGCGTTAAATTTTCCAAGCGATAAGTACCTGTGGGGCTGGTGACTTCAAAAGTTTCAGTATTGGCCCCAGAGTGTAAATCCATGGAACAAACAATCGTTGTCTGTTCGGTTTCTAATTGTAAAATTGCTCGTTTTAAATAACCGTTTTCTTCCACTAATTTTGACTGCACCACGTGGAGCGGTCCTTCCGCTAAATAAACTGCGGTATCAACGACATGTAAAAATAAATCATACATCATAAAACTTGTTTCTCTCGTTGTATTGATGCGGTTCTTTTTAATAAAAATAGTTTGTTTTTCAGGAATATTTTTCAATACTTCCGTATAAGGGGCAAAACGACGATTGAAACCAACCATCAGACACAGATTTTTTGCTGCTGCCAATGCTTGTAATTCTTTGACTTCAGCAAGCTCTTCACTTAAAGGTTTGTCCACAAAGACGTGAATACCAGCCTGTAATAATTGGCGAACGACTGCACCATGCACTTTTGTGGCTACATGGACAAAACAAGCATCAATCTTTGCTTCAATCAATTCTTCTATGGTCCCAACGGTTTCTGTAAAGCCATACTGATCAGCGATTTTTTGTCGTGTTTCTGGGTTTCTAGTTGCTAACACAAACTCTGCCAAATGGCGGCATTTACTATAAGTTGGCAAATACGCTTTTTGTGCAATATTTCCTAAACCAATGACTCCAATTTTCATTCGTTTGTCCTCATTTCTGCTCTTTTTACTATTTTATCATAGACTACTTCTTTCCAAAAATCAGTCATTTTCTCTTTTTCTTTTCAAGTATTTAAAACTTCTTTAAAAAGTATTAGAATAGAAGAAAGCACCAAGCGACCTTTTCTTTGGTTCTGGTTTGCACTGAAACGAGCAAAAGCGTTTCTTATTTGAAAGGAGTTTCAACAATGAAATGTATTTCTTGGAATGTCAACGGCTTACGAGCGGTTGTTAAAAAGAATTTTATGGATGTTTTTAATGAATTAGATGCAGATTTTTTCTGTTTACAAGAAACAAAATTACAAGCTGGGCAAATTGATTTAGAACTTCCTGGCTATCATCAGTATTGGAATTACGCCGAAAAAAAAGGCTATTCTGGCACAGCAATTTTCGCTAAAGAAGAAGCGTTAAGTGTTCGCTATGGCTTAGGTATCGAGGCTCACGATCAAGAAGGCCGCGTGATCACGTTAGAATATCCAGAATTTTTCATAGTCACTTGCTACACACCAAACTCACAAGCTGAACTAAAGCGTTTAGCTTATCGAATGACATGGGAAGATGCTTTTAGTGCCTATTTAAACGAATTAAATCAAGAAAAACCCGTAATTCTTTGCGGTGATTTAAACGTAGCTCATCAAAATATTGATTTAAAAAATTGGAAAACCAATCAAAAAAATGCGGGGTTCACGCCTGAAGAACGGCAAAAATTTACTGAGTTATTAGACAGTGGTTTCACTGATACATTCCGTTATTTTTATCCAGAAGCTGAGGGCATCTACTCATGGTGGAGTTATCGCTTTAATGCACGAAAAAATAACGCAGGTTGGCGGATTGACTATTTCGTTGTGTCAGAATCCTTGAATGAACGTTTAGTCAGTGCTAAAATCCATACAGATATTCTTGGTAGTGATCATTGTCCAGTGGAAGTTGTACTTGATTTTTAAGTGTTACTCAACGCGTTGAAAGGAGTTTTTTTAATGAACTTTTACGCTTTTGACTTTGAAACAGCTAGTTATGATAAACATAGTGCCTGTTCCATTGCAATTGTTAAAGTAGAAAATAGTCGGATTGTGGATGAATTTTACACGTTAATCAAACCAGAAACACCTTTTTTCTGGCGAAATACGCAAATTCACGGCATTCATGAATCAGATGTTGCCAATGCGCCCAAATTCCCTGAAGTATGGCAACAAATTCAGCATTGTTTTCAGCCAAATCGGTTAGTGGTCGCTCACAATGCAAGTTTTGATTGTAGCGTTTTGGCTGGCTGTTTAGATTACTATGGCTTAGAACAACCTAATTACCTTTCTTTATGTACTGTCAAAACGAGTCGCAAACTGTTTCCTGAATTTCCTAATCATAAATTAAATACCGTTTGTGAAAACCTCAATATCACTTTAAATAATCATCATGATGCTTTAGAAGATAGCCGTGCTTGTGCCGAAATTCTTTTACAGCAAGAACAACGATTTGGGGTTGAACCTTTAAAAAAATTAGTATTGGTGAAATAATCCAGTTCTTGTTTCCAGCGAAGGCATTATCTCTTTCAGTGGCTAGTTGGCAGGAGATAACGTCTTTTCTTTTACATAACTTTTCCGCTAAAACAAAAATTTTTCAGAAAGGACGTGATGATGTATTCGATTCTTTACTTATTCACAGACTCTCTCAAAAATGCGTGGCGCTCAAAAAAACAATTTAGTACGTTGATTCTTATCTTTATTATTAGTTTTCTGACTTTTTCTGCTCTATTATTGACTTTGTTGTTTTCTCGATGGCTTTCACAAATGATTCTTCTTGATAATTATGCAGTGATTCCTCCCTTGAAAATTTTCAGAGGTTTGGCTGGAATCAGCACTGGAACACTCTTTTTCTTCCTGATTAGTTATATTTGCCGAGCTTTCTTCCTAACTTTTTTAGAGCAAAAAAACGACTTACTGATCTTAGCTCTTTTAGGTACGACAAAATTACAAATTTTAATTAGCTATGCCTTACAACCCATCTATTATTTGATTTTTGTTTTGCCTTTAGCTGCTTTTCTAGCTAATAAGCTCATTCAACAGTTTATCCATGATTTTTTCAGCGAGGTGCCTGGTTTAATGCATATCGATAGCTACATGCAAGGTATCTTTTTACCACTAACAGGAAGCCTATTGTTCATTTGTTGTTGTGTCTTTTTAATTCTTTTTAGGAAACTCAATCGCTTAATCAAAAAAGGTACTTGACTAACTATGCGAAAAAAGTGAGAAATACATCATCTCGACGTATTTCTCACTTTTTTGAATGACTTAGGTCTTTAGGCTATTTACTTTTTTCCGCCTCTTTTAAGCCAAGGCTTCAATAATTTCGGTCATTGTTTTTGAACCAAAAATCATTTGTTCGCCATCAATCAGCATTGCTGGAACGCTCATAATTTTCTTTTCTTTTTTCAACTCTGGAAATAGACTAATGTCCACCATTTCTGCTTCAACATGAGGATTAATTGATGCAATCCGTTGGCAAGCGGCCACGACATCGGGACAGAAATGACATGTTAGTGAAACAAAGATTTCTATTTTTCTTTTTGGCAATGCAAGTATGTTCTTTTGCAGACTTGCTTCTAACGGCTGCCCCTCGCTGCCGACATTATAAACCGCCAAAACCAACGAGTTTACTTCATGTCCACTAGGAATACCACTAAATTTAATTCCTGTATAGTTTCCTGCCGCATCTAAGAGCACAACGCTAGGCATTTTTTCAATCCCATACAGCAATTCTTTGGCTGGCTCAGTATCTTTCAAAATCGTTTCTAAAGTAATCTTCTGATCCAGACTTGCAAATTCTGTTAAGAATGACTGAAGTTCCAATGATTTTTCATCACTTGCATCCAAAAACTGAAGCAATGTCACTTTTTTGGTTAGTTTAGCGAAAATACCGCTTAATTGTTGGCGCATACTTTCTGGGAACCACTGATGCTTACCAGTAACTTTCGCTGGCTGTTTTTCTTTTGATTGCTGACTGTTTGTTTCAGGGGCAGATTGATTAGCTAATCGTTCAGTCATTCGCTTCGTTACAATCGGTTGGCCCGCCTGTGTTTTTTGTTCTGTCACGTAACGTTGCGCATGAGTGGCGGCAATTGCACCGTCTGCAACCGCCGTCACAATTTGACGTAATTCTTTTATTCGTAAATCTCCTGCTGCATAAACGCCAGGAATATTGGTTTCCATATTCTCAGTTGTTGGCACATACCCACGGTCTAAGGAAATTTTCCCTTCAAAAATTTCTGTACTTGGTTTATTTCCAGCAAAAACAAACAGACCAAATGTACTGTCTTTTGGTGCTTCATAAACCGTTTCTTCTCCCGTCTGGTTATTGACAAACACAGCTTTCCGGACAAAATCATCTCCCGTAATTTCTTTCACTTCTGTGTTATAAACAATCTTAATTTTCGGGTGATTTTTGGCCGCCTCCGCAGTTAATTTTGCACATGTAAAATCAGGTTCTCGGATAATCATCGTTACTGATTTACCGTAACGTGTCAAATAAACGGCCTCTTCCGCTGCTGCATAACCGCCACCAATCACAAAAATATCCAGACCTTGGAAAAACTCCCCATCACAAGTAGAACAATAGGCCACGCCGCGTCCTGTAAATTCACTTTCACCAGGGAAACCAATTTTACGAGCAGAGGCCCCTGTCGCAATCAATACTGCATATGCTTGGTAGGTTTGACTCGCCGATTGAACAGTTTTTATCGTTTGACTAAAATCAACATCAATAATCTCGTCGTTTGTAAAAGCTACACCGAAGTCTTGTGCTTGAATGCGCATTTCTTCCATTAGTTCTGGACCTGTTGTGTGACGAATCGCTGGATAGTTCACAATTTCAGAAGTCGTCGTTACCTGTCCGCCAATTTTGTCTTTTTCAATAATTAAGGTATCCATCATTGCGCGACCTGCATAGATACCTGCAGATAAAGCAGCTGAGCCGCCACCAATAATAATCAAATCGTAGATTTCATCTGTCACTTGCTTCTCCTCTTTCTTCTGTGTTTCAGAAAAAGAGCTGAACAAAACATTTTCTCTGTTTTATCCAACTCTTTGACCTCTATTTACAAAGCGAATTTAAATTTTACCAACTAAATCTAAGCTTGGCGCAATTGTTTCTTCTCCTGGTTGCCAATTGGCTGGACAAACTTTATCACCATGTTCTGCTACAAATTGAGAAGCTTCTAATTTACGAACAAGTTCTTCAGCATTACGACCAATACCCATGTCGTTGATTTCATAAGATTTGATGTCACCTTCTGGACTCACAATAAATGAAGCACGGTAAGCCATTCCAGAAGCTTCATCTAAAACGCCAAAGAAACGAGCAAGTTGACCGTTGGGATCGGCTAACATTGGATATTTAATTTTTCCAATCGTTTCTGTAGCGTCAGCCCATGCTTTATGCACATAATGACTATCTTCTGAAACAGAGTAAACCTCACAATTTAATTCCTGTAAATGCGCATAATGCTCTTGCATATCCCCTAATTCCGTAGGACACACGAAAGAAAAATCAGCTGGATAAAAGAAGAAAATACTCCATTTTCCTAAAATATCTTCTGTTGATACTCGTGTAAATTCACCATCGTGATAGGCATCACATTCAAAGTCAAAAAGTTTTTGATTAATTAAATTCATTGTCGTTCCTCCTCTGTTTTTTTACTCTTTAAGGATAACAGTTTATAATTATTCCGTCAATAGAATAATTATAAACAAACAAGGTTTTATTAACACATAATACTGTCCTATTGAGAATTTTATGATTATCATTCTCAATTAGAAATAGTGAGATAACTTTTTAAATAACATAAAAAAGAAAGCGAATCATTAAAAGAACTTGCTTTTTAATGATTCGCTTTCTTTTTGTGAAGACATTCTTTAACTATCTAAAATAATCGTTTCTTTCTCTTTGGTAATTAAAATAACTCCATCACCAAGAGGAACTAAAGTAGAAGTTAAATCAGGATGCGCCATGACTACATCTAAAAATTGGTTTAATTTACGATGAATCGCTCGATTTTTTTTCGGTACTTCCTCAGCAGGGTCTAAAATTGTCCCAGCTTGAAATACATCATCCACCATTAAAACGCCGCCAACTGGCAGCAACCGTAAACATTCAGGTAAAAATTCAATGTATTTTGATTTGGCACTATCCATAAAAATAAAGTCATAAGGTCCTTCCAACGTTGGTAGAATCTCAGCTGCTTGTCCTTCTAAAAGAGTGACCTTTTCTTCTAAGTCTAGGCGTTGGTAGGTTTTCTTCGCTTTTTTTATCATTACGTCAAAACGATCAATCGTGGTCACGTGACCATCTTCACCAACAAATTGGGCCATCAAGCTTGAAGAAAAACCAATTGCTGCCCCGATTTCTAAAATATTTTTAGGCTTTAGTTGTCCTAGCAAAAATTGTAGAAAAACTACTGTTTCGTGCGGAATAATCGGCACCCCTGCTTCATTGGCTTCTGCCTCCACGGCACCTAATTCTCCGGGAAGTTTCTTTTGTTTTGTACGCATATACTCAACCAATTCTGGTTTAACGACTGGTCGATGCATCATTTCGTTTCTCATCACTTTCGCTCCTTTTCGTCCCTTTATTATACGAAGTCCTTGTTCCTCTGTAAAGGATTGAAATAGGATTCTTAGTATTTGTTTGAAAATAACCTACACATTCTTAACTTCCTAGCTAAGTGCGGATTACTTTTTGTAAGCACATTTTTTCTTTGTTTCCGCTATTTTTTATTAAGTTTTAATTAGAAAACGTCAAAAAGTAGCCCTCAAGAACATACTTATTGATTTTTTCTCGTTATTTCTTATAAAAATACTTCTACATATGTTAATATTTTCCCTTAAATCACTCTCAATTCTTGCTATTTCAAGCCCCAAAACAAGCCTATAACCTTGCTAAAATAAGAAACGTCAAATTTTACTACTTTGTCTGTAAAAATTTGGTATCACAAAAGAAAGGAAATCTTGTATACTCTTTACAGATAGTGATTTATAGTGAAGCACATAACCAAATTCCCGGACTTGACTTGGTTCAAGTACATATGCAGGCGAGCTATTTGATAGTTCCCTGATAAAAATCGTTTCGACGATTTTGCACATAGTACTACCTTTCTAAAAGCTAAAAATTATTTTTTAGCTAGAAAAAAGACAACCGTTTGAAACGGCTGTCTTTTTTTTAATAAATTAACCCAAGCAAATCTTCTTTTTCGATATTGCCAAAGTATTTTTTTACGTCAATTTGATCAATGGCTTCTTCTAAAGAAGCTTTATCATATTTCACACCGGTTAAAATATCTTCAACATCTTTAATTTCACCAAGCCCAAAGAAGTCCCCAAAGATTTTAATTTCTTGAATGGCACCATCTGCCACATTCATTTTCATTTCAATTGAACCAATTGGGAAACGATGGCGACGTTCTAAGTTAAATGCAGGTGATTTACCATAATTCCAATCCCAATTGCGATAGTATTGCTCTGAAATTTTGTTAATAGCCGCCCAGTCTTGATCAGTTAATTCATACGTTTTAACTTGGTCGATCGAATCTACGCCGAAAATTTTCAAAAGAATTTCTTGGCGGAATTCTTCCGTTGTCATCTCTTGTTTATCTTCAGATAAAAATGGTTTAATGTTTGTTACCCGTGAACGAACAGACTTGATACCTTTAGATTCGATTTTATCTTTCCGTACTTTCAATGTATTTACAACTTCATCAATATCACTATCAAACATTAAGGTTCCATGTGCAAACATGCGGCCGTTGGTAGCGTACATCGCATTTCCTGAAAACTTCATATCATTAATCACTAGGTCATTGCGCCCTTTTAATTCGGCACCTTCAACGCCTAAGTCGTGCAATGCTTGAATAATTGGTTGGGTAACTTTCGCAAAATCACGGAAAGAGTTGCCGTCATCTGGCATAATAAAACTAAAATTCAAATTACCATGATCATGATAAACGGCGCCGCCGCCACTTAAGCGACGAACAACATGAATGCCGTGCTCATCTACATATTCTTTGTTAATTTCTTCAATTGTGTTTTGGTTACGGCCAATAATGATTGACGGCTCGTTAATGTAAAATAAAAGGATGGGCTCATCTAAAGGCATTTCTGTTAACAAATATGTTTCAATTGCTAAATTCACTCGTGGGTCATTATTTTCATTCGGTACAAAAATCACAATCGGTTCTCTCCCTTGGTATAGTTACTTTTTTAAATCTCAACTGTTAAATCTGGTTGGGCTAATGTCACTGGAATTTCCGTTCCAGCATAGTTTTGCGCTTCTTCACGTAGTTGTTCCAATGACCCATGTTGTGGTAAATGGGTCAACATCAATTGTTTGACTTGTGCGGCTTTGGCAATTTCACCCGCTTCTCTTGATGTAAAATGTGCATGATGTCGTTCATTACCTTCAAATAAGTACGTATCCGCTAAGAATAAATCCGCGTCTTTTGCAAAGTCTTCAAAACTTGCTAAGTAACCAGAGTCTCCTGTAAAGACAAAGACTTTGCCGGTCGCTTTTTCAACAATCCGCATCGCGTAACAAGTGACAGGATGAATCGTTTCCATGAAAGTAATTAAAAATGGTCCTACTGCCAACTCTTCTGCTTCAAAATACTCTTTCCCTTCGGAAACGTTAGGAAGCGTTAGTTCTTTGAAATGCATTTGATCTTGTGTATGGCCATATATTGGCAAAATAGGAGTCGGTTCCAGCGTTGGATAAAGCTGACGATAATATTGTAAAACGCCTAAATCTGCGATATGGTCATGATGATAATGCGACAGAATGACAGCATCTAATTTCAATGGATCTAGATAGTTTTCTAAACGCACTAATGTTGTACTGCCTGCATCAATAAGCAAATGAAAGCCTTCAGATTCTAACAAATAGGAACTCGTTCCTTCTCCTTTGTATGGATAAGCACCTAAACAGCCTAAGACAGTCAATTTCATGTGTGGACAACCTCCTTCAATACGATACTTCCATGTTACCATAGAATAACGGAAAAACGAGGTTAAAACGCTTAAATTTTCACAAAAAGACAAAGAAAAAACCTGAACCCTTTGTCGAGATAACAAAGGATTCAAGCTTCTTTTTTATTCTTCGGCTAAACCTTTTTCTTCTAAGGCAGTTTGATAAAAACTAGCTAACGCTACATGGTTATAAGGAATCACCCATAATAGACCGATACCAATAGCTAAAAAGCCCACAATATACCAACCAATAAAAGAAAATTGTAAACATAAATATTGCCAAAAACGATTTTTCATTAAATATAACGCCTGTTTCAACGCCATCATAATTGGCAGTTCTGGATTATCAAAACGTAGCCACACAGCAAATTGAAAAACGCCACTCACAAACAAACCAATTAAAAAGATCAAGATAGTGGCAACGCCAAACGCTAGGAAAAAGGAAAAATCATTTAAGAAAAAGGTTTGGATTTCCTCTGGTGTAACTGTACTAAACATCAATTTGAAATACAAGGTTGTCCCTGCACCAAATAAAATTGGTAACAAAAATAACAAACCAATTACACGTTCAAGTACTTTTTGAAGTAGGTTGACCACGAATAGCGGACCATAATATTTTCCTTGAAAAACACTCATTAAAATATTGACCCGCACCTTTTCACCACGCAACACCTTCAAGGCTGCGTAATATAGCGCATAACTTAACGCGAATAAAACAAAAATTTGCAGTAATACTGCGGCAAAACTACTTTGAAAAACTTGATTTTCACCAGAAAATAAATTTTGCACAATCGATGTTAAGAAGCTCTGTAAAACCACTCCTAAGAAAGTTAACCAAGCCATGATCCCCCATTGCCCATCAAGGGCTCTGCGAGCATTGGCACGATGTTGCGAATTTGTTACTAAACTTTTCATTCATTCCATCCTTTCTGAAACTAATAACTAGTCAATTTAGCGACTGTTTCTTTATCTAGACGTTTCACCACTTCTGTGACTAATTTGACTGTGTTGAAATAATCATCTTCATGAATAACTGAGGTATGTGAATGCAGATATCTAACAGGCACCGTGATGGCTAATGATGGAATCCCATTGCGTGTTAAATGCATGCGGCCAGCATCCGTACCTCCCCCTGTAATCACTGTATATTGGAAGGGAATGTTATTTTCTTCCGCCACTTGAATAACAAAATCACGTAATTTTTTATGCGGAATCATTGATGCATCATAAATCAAAATTTGTGGTCCTTCACCTAAAACAGAGTCGGCTTCTTTAGGTGTCATTCCTGGTGTGTCACCAGCTGTTCCTGTGTCTAAAGCAAACGCTATGTCTGGATTCACAAGATGCGTACTTGTTTGCGCACCGCGTAGCCCGACTTCTTCTTGCACATCACTGCCTGCAAATAAAATATTGGGGTGCCCTTCTGTCGCTAAATTTTCTAAAACTTTTAATGAAACGGCCGTACCAATTCGGTTATCCCACGCTTTTGCCAATAAAAATTTTGTATCATTCATGCGACGATAGTCAATATATGGTGTCACCATATCCCCTGGATGAATCCCCCATTCTGCAACTTGTTGATCGCTACTTGCACCAATATCAATAAACATATCTGCAATCTCATAGGGTTTGTTACGAACTTCCGCTGTTAACACATGCGGTGGTTTAGACCCAATGACACCATGGTAAACCTTACCAGTCGTAGTTTTAATCTGAACTTGTTGGGCCAACATCACTTGCCCCCACCAACCGCCAACGGTTTGAAATTTTAAAAAGCCTTTTTCTGTGATTTGGGTAACCATGAAACCGACTTCATCCATATGCCCAGAAATGTAGACTTTTGGTCCTTCTTTATCACCAACATTTTTTGCAATAATACTGCCAAGGCCATCATATAAAAATTTATCCGCATACGGTGCTGCATACTTTTTAAATAACGAACGTACTTCGTCTTCATTCCCAGCAATCCCTTTAGCACTTGTTAAATCAATTAACATTTTTTCTTCTTTTGCATCCATAAAAATAACTCCCCTCAAAAACCAATTTTATCCATTATACCACGAACTAAAAAAATACTTACAAAAAATAAATTGAGCAACGTTCTCCACTAAAAATAAACGAAAAAACAGCCTGCACGCTCGTTATTCAACGGCAGGTACAGGCTATTTTCATTGTTACGAAGCGCTTCTAGTCCGCTTCAAATACTTGGTACTTAATCCATCTTGCCTTCTTAAAATTGAGGTAAGACCAATGGATTTTGTTGTTGCCAATCTGTCTGATAAAAACGATCATCAATTTGATACGCTAACTTTTTAGACGCAGGTTGTTTCATAAATTCATCTACTTGACGATCAACAGCGAGCCAACCACGCCAACCTAAATGAATCGTGTCCGCCATAAAGTAACGTTCATTACTACATGTTGAGAAGTCAGCAATGTTAGTAAAGCCTTGCTCTTGAAGTTGATATTTCAGCTTGCGTGCTACTTGTTGCAACATATCTTGTGACAAGCCCGTATAGTCCGACCAACGTTTGTTAACAGGTGGGATTACAAATAAAACATCGACATTTTTTTCTGCTAACTGTTCTAACGCAGCTTGGAAATCACCATATTCTGGAGAAAAACGATAATCCCATTTCTTTTGTGAATGAGCTAATTTCGGTAAAACTGGTTTAATCCGTTGGCGATAAAAACCGTTACTAATTTCAAATTTATTATTATTTATGGCTTTTGCCGCAATTTTTCCAGCTAGCTGATCTAATTCATTAAAATTATACGTAGCGGGTAATTGTTTCATATCTTTTTCAACAATTGGTTCTCTGCTAACCATGCCAATTTGGCTAAACAATTCATCCTCACGATTCAAGAAACGGAGATTCATTATAAAATAATCTCGTTGAGAGCGTTGGGGAAGTTGCCCTGCCTGCAGATTTGCCAAAGTTTCCATTAAGACTTTGTCTTTTTGAACAACTGGAAATTTGGTCAAACGTTGTGCTAGATATTGGTCACCACTGGTTAATTCGGTTAAATTAGCTAACCATTGATAGGTTTGTAATTGTGAATAGTGTGCACCAAAACTATCATTAGGTACACCCTTTTTGACAAACCATTGCGGAGATAAAATAAAGACCGCTTTTTTATTGGCGATCGCATCGCCCATCGAATGAATGACCATCGCTTGGGTTAATGACTGTGTGCCCGCTTCTCCTAGTAAAAACGGTCGGTAGTTCCGTTGATACTTTTCAGAGAGCACACTAGGGTGGAAAGCACTAAATCGACTTAATTCAGAAGAGCCAAAAAAAGGAACATATTTACCAGAAGCCACTGCTTTGTTTTTAATCACATTGCCTTTTAAAACGTTCGGTGCCATTGACGTTGATGCTTCCTTCAACGTTTTTTCGGAAGTTAAATTGATTCTGAACGGTGCAAAAAAGAACACTGCAACCAAGACCGCTGAACAAAGCACTGGACCTAAGATTCTGATTAGTCGTTTTTTTCTAGACATTATTGTAAAGCTTCCACTTGTTGAATGATTTGTTTTGGTGTTCCCCATACTTCACGGTCAAAGTCTGATACAGGAACTTGGATTCCTAATTGTCCTTCAATTTCTACTAATAATTGAACCGTTGCTAAAGAGTCCAATAATCCTTCTTTAAATAATTGAATATCTTGATTGTTCACAACTTCGTCTGTTCCTGTAATATCTTCTAAAATGTTTAATACTGTTTCTTGAATGTTCATTGTAAATTGCCCCTTTATATTTTTATTTTTGTTTATTTAAACCATAGTTTGTCTAAAAATCCTGAGAAAATCAGGAAGCTGACACAAACCGCTTGGAAAGTTAAAAAGACTGCAAATGCATGTGTAAATTTGTTTGATGGTATCTTGTCTTTATGTTTTTTCTTAAAACGTAGCCAAGCATCTGTCACACAAATTAGTGTTGCATGGTAGAGCCCATAAGCGATGTAGAACCACGTTAATCCATGCCAAATGCCCATGATTAAGAACAACGCAAAGTAACCAATATTAGAAGTCACAATCCGACTCTTAAAGACTTTCTTTTTCATTAAGAAAAACATTAAGCGCATGTAAATGTAATCACGGAACCAAAAAGATAAGGTCATGTGCCAACGATTCCAGAATTCTTTAATATTCCAACTTAGGAACGGTTTGTTAAAGTTCATTGGTGTATCATAGCCCATTAAATAACTTGTGCCAACGGCCAGTAAACTATAGCCTGCGAAATCAAAGAATAGATACAAACTGTAATTATACATATAGCCGACTGTCCACCAAGATAAACCACCTTGTGCCAAGGCCATTTTTTCCACATGTGGTAAAAAGACACCACCAAGATAATGACTGATAATAAACTTATATAAAAATCCTAGAAATAAATAAAAAATTCCTTTTTCTAAAAAGTCTAAATATTTCTCCGCACTCGGCGGGTTTTTCAAATCTTTTTCAAAGCGCCGATAACGATCGATGGGTCCTGAAGAAATAGTCGGGAAAAACAAGAGAAACTGAATGTAACGAAACGGATGATATTCTTTCATTACGCCATCCCGTAAATCCATGACCACTTGGACCGCTTTAAAGGTTAAATAAGAAATCCCTAAAAAGCCAAGTAAGGTTGTTTTGCCTGTCATGAAGGGAGAAACTTTCACCCAAACAAGCGGTAATATAGCTAAAAAGACAGCCAGATAAAAGACCCAACCTGCATTTTTATTTTTTCGATAAGCCGCATAGCCCCACGTTAGTAACGTTTGATAAATAACATATACAATCAGAGCGACTCCTTGTTGCCAAAATTCGCCACCAAAACTGATATATAGAAAGACCAATGTCACGAGTGTTTGGTACCAAGGCCAACGTGTCCCTTTAATGGCTAAGGTTAAAATCATTGGCAACAGAGCCGCAATTAGCAGAACGAAGTAATACGGTGCATTATAGGGAATCATATGAGGAAAATTCATCATGTGGCATTCACCTCATTCATCAACCCTTTCCGATCAATTTTGCCATTACTTGTCAAAGGTAATTGTTCAACATATACAAATTTTTGTGGAATCATATAGTCCATTGTCAACGTGGCTAATTCTTGTTTAATTGCCTTAGTTAATTGAAAATCACTTGAAAATTCATGTGCTTGCGGAACGACATAGGCAATTAATTGTTGGACTTTATTTCCTTGATATTTCGGCACAACGACTGCTTGTTTCACGTAGGAAACATTCGTTAAGTGATGATCCACTTCTTCTAACTCAATGCGGTAGCCATGCAATTTAATTTGAAAATCTAAGCGTCCCTCATACTGCAATAGGTTATCGACTAACTTTCCAGCATCGCCTGTGCGATAAGCTGGTACGCCATCTAATTGGAAAAAAGCTTCAGCTGTTTTCGCAGGATTATTTAGATAGCCTTTGGAAACACTTGGTCCAGCAATGACGATTTCACCAATTTCACCTGCAGGTAATTTTGACATGCCTTCCATAATATAAATTTGCGTATCCTCTTTCTCATACCCGATTGGTAAACGTTGAACACTTTTTAAAACTTCTTGAGTGATTTCAATGGCACTAATCGCTACAGTCGCTTCTGTCGGCCCATACGTATTATAAATATGCGCAGTTGGGAAACGAGCGGCTAATTTCTCAGCCGTTGGTTTTGGTAATTCTTCTCCACAGAATAAAAACGTGCGCAGTGCTGGTAGATGTTCACCATCGAAGCTTGGTTCCATTAGACACAATTCAATAAAGGACGGTGTTGAAACCCAGACGTCGATTGTTAATTGTGGCAAACGCGTAAATAATTGTTTAAAATCGTTAATGATTTCATTGGGTAACGGAGTTAATGAGCCGCCTAACGCCAATGCGGGATAAATAGACATCACCGATAAATCAAACGAATAAGGTGCCTGTGCTAAAAAGCGGGCCCCTTCTTCTAAACCAAAATCTCGCAACAACCAATTCGTAAAGCTAACTAAATTATCATGGCTGATTTGCACACCCTTTGGTACGCCAGTTGTCCCTGAAGTGAAAATGATATAGTAATTACTTGCTCCTGTGACAGGCGTCAACGCAGGCGCATGTCGAGGTGCATGCATCATCATTTCTGTTAATTCTTCCGCCGTAATTACTGGCACTTCGGTGGCTAACTCAGGCCATTCATGCACAGCAATCACTGCGGTTGGTTTGGCTACGTTTAGAATTAGTTCAATGCGTTCTTTTGGTGTATGTGCATCAATGGGGATATAGCTAAAACCAGCTTTCGATGCGCCTAGAAAACTCACAATCATTTCAAAATCTAATTCTCCGTATACGACAATCGCTGACTTGTCCGTTTTCAGCTCAGCTAAATAAGCGGCTAGATTGTCTGACTTTTCTTTTAACTCTCCATACGTAGAGACTTTTTCTTCGGTTAAATAAACAGGACGTTGGGGTTCTTTACGTGCCCATTCATCAATCGTTTGAATCATATTAATTACTTTTTCCATATATAGCCGCCTCCTTAAAACTCGTTATAAATGAAGGTTCCTCCATTGATATTCTTGTAATGATAAAGATAAATTAATGCAATGACAATGAAAGAATAAAATAACGTTTTACCGATGAATTTAAGACTTTCGTTATTGAGAATTTTCTGAAAAGTTGTTTTCATTATCATTCACCTCCTAAGGTTAATCGCTATCCATTATTTTATGCTATATTTCAGCAAAGTCCATTGAAATTTCTTACAATTTAATAAAAAAACTAACAATTTCGTCACTTCTTAAATTTTCATGATTTTCATAAAGGGAACTCTCATAATTTTTTCGCATAAAGAAACTGTAAAAACCGCTTCACAACGGCTTTTACAGTTTTTTAAAAATGGATGTGTCGAATCATCCGCGCATAAATGGCAGACGTTAAAATATAAAAAATTAGATAAACAATTATTAAGATTCCACAAGAAAGATATACTAACAAATATCCTGGACTCTTAATAAATTGGCTTAACAAATAAATAGCAAAGGTGGTATGCAAAATCCCAATGACCATCGGCGGAAAGAAAATCAAACTATTCTGTCGATAAATTTGCTTAGTTATCGCTTTACTAGAAACACCCATCCGTTTTAAAGTCACGTAATCTTGACGCTCACTTACAGCTGAAAACAGTTGTCGTAACATCAAAATACTGCCCGTAATAAACAACGCTAAAATCGCCACAAACATGGAGACATATAAAGTCAAACCGTTAATTTTTCGTTCATAGCGTAAAGAGGCGTAGCGATCATTCATATTTAGCCGCCAAGTTTCTGTGACATCATCTTGCGTATTCTTTGCCTCTTCGTTAGGCATTTGTTTGGCAAAACCACTCAACTGCTGGTTGTTTTTTTCATACTTATACAAAATTGGTGTTTGCCATTCTGTGGCAATCTGTTTATTTACGGCTTCATAAAGTTTTTCACGGCTTTTCGTGTCAACATTTACGGCGTTAATCTGATATTGAATGGAATTTTTTGTCACTTTCTGATAAAGGGCATCGGAAACGACAATCGTTGGTAAGGAATATTGCAGTAAAAAATTGCCTAAATAGTTTGGCAGCACTTGTTGCAGTTGTGCCGTCTCTCCTTCAACAAATTGCAGTTTCGCGCCATAACGAGACATACCACTTAAGATATTGGTAAAGCTATCCATATAGATTACACTTTGGTCATTTTTTAAATGTAAATCATTCAAATAAGGATTAATTTTTTGATAGTTACGATAATTGGAGAAGGATAAAACATTAACTGCTTCAATCGTTTCTTGTTCCTCTTGCGCTTGACCAATTCGCAAGGTGCGTTCAATTCCAGTAATTTTATAAGAAAGTGTCACTTCATTTTTTATTTTGGTGTCCTTCGCTTCATCGAGAACTTTCTTCAATTTAGGATAGCTTTCCTGTGAAACTAAAAAGTCCACGGGGCCATCACTGTTGACCGTGTGCATACTAATCGTATACACAAAAACCATCACGCCGATCCCACTCAAGGCTGTCGCAATTAACAAGGTCAAACCAGTGAGTGTTTTGCTACTTTTAAATAAGTAGCGTTTGGCATTGCCTAAAATAATCATGCGTAAATCTTGGTAATACCATTTTTTTCTATGATTAAATAAGCGAATGATAAAATACATAGTATAACGGAAAAATAAATAAGTTCCCACCACACATAGACCCAAAATGATAAAAGGGGTCAACGTAATAATCATTGGAATCGAGATATCCAATGAATCATTTAATTGTTTATACACAATACCTGTCGCTAAATTACGAAAATCAAACGCAATAAAATAACCGGCCAGTAAACAAATAGGACCTAAAATACCTAGAAACTGCCGCCGTTTCGTTAAACGACTATAATTAATTTGACCAATTTTTTCTTGGTGCATAAGCTGCGACAATGGATAACGATAAATCATCCAAATACTTCTTAAGCAGACAATCAGAATCATAAATGCAAAAGCTACACCGGTTTCAATAACGGAACGCCAAGAAATATAGAAGAAACTGGGCACTTCTAAAAACATAACTTTGGCTAAAATCATTGAAAACAACTTGGTGAAAATCACTCCTAAAATAATCCCATTAATTAGTGAAACAAAGCCTAAAACTAAATTTTCCACTAAAAAAATTAGTGAAACTTGGCTCTTTCTCAAGCCAATTAATCGATACAATCCAATTTCTTGGCTACGTTTTCCTATAAAAAAACGATTTGCTGCCAACATAAAGCCCAAAATAATAATGGTGACTAAGGTACTACCAAGTCCTAAAGATCGCTTAATTTCGATATCACGGCCTGCACCTGCGACAAGAGGCTGGTTGTAAGCAATCGCACGGAAACAATAATAAACGACCGCTGCAAAAGTCATACTAATGTAATAAACCAGATAATTAGGTACATGAGCTTTTAAATTTTTTAATGATAGTTTAAAAATCATTTGCGCGCCCGCCTCCACCAATCGTTGCTTGCATATCTATCACACGATTAAAAAATTCCTTACGTGATCCTTGACGAACAACTTCTGAGAAAATCGCACCGTCTTTAATGAATAAGATGCGATTGCAAAAACTGGCCGTGTACGGGTCATGTGTCACCATCAAAATTGTGGCATCATCATGTAGATTAATTTCAGCTAAATATTTCAACAATTCTGTTGCTGATTTTGAATCCAGCGAGCCAGTTGGTTCATCTGCAAAAATAATTTTAGGGTTCGTAATCAAAGCACGAGCAGCTGCTACCCGTTGTTTTTGTCCCACAGATATCTCTGGTGGATAAGCAGATAAAAGCTCCTGAATCCCCAAAATCGAAGTCACATGTAACAAACGTTTATCCATTTCTTCTAATGAAACTTTTTCTACAGCTAAAGGCAACAGAATATTGTCCTTCACATTTAACGTATCAATTAAGTTAAACGATTGAAAAATAAACCCCATTTCGTTTCTCCGAAAATCACTTAATTGATTATCTCGCATTTTCAAAATATCTTGTCCGGCGATGCGCACGATTCCTGCGGTTGGCAAAATAATCGAGGATAAGACATTCAACAGTGTCGATTTCCCGGCACCACTGGGACCCATAATCCCCACAAATTCACCTTCATCAACGGTAAACGAAATATTATCTAATACTTCTGTTTTATTATTTAAACGACCATATGTCTTGCTGACATGGTTTACTTCTACAATTTTTTTCATTTTTCTCGCTCCAACGTTTTGTTATTACTCTTATTTTACCAAGAAAAAATCTGAATGAACATCGTTTTATCTTACAATATCGTTCGGTAGTCAAAGAATAATTGGCATTTCGTGAATAAATCTGCAAACAATTATTATTTAATAATTGTTATTTTTTAGTGTTGCTTTTAGCAATTTGGCAAAAAACTCTTTGCTGTTTTTTAATTTTGACAAAGAATTTTTTTCACACAAAAAAATTTGCTCAATCCTTTTCTTCATTTGTTTTCATATTTTTTCAAAACAGCACAAGCACAATATATAGTGTTTGTCTAGTGATATTTTACTAAAAATACGCAATATATCGATTGAATTTAGCCGACCTTTGTATTAGGATAGTTACTAACGAGATATAAGGAGCTGGATAAAATGATGAAGATTACTGATGAAAAAGCCGAGGATGTTAATCTCTCAACAATTAAAGTCGTCAAACGAGATGGTCGTTTAGTGACTTTCGATGATCAAAAAATATACGACGCTTTGATCAAAGCTGAACAAAAAATACATGACCAAGTCACTCCTTTGACACATCAAAAAGTCCAATCGATTGTTGCCGATGTCAATCGAGAAATTGCCGAACGTTTTACCAATAACGTAAAAATTTATGAAATTCAAAATATTGTGGAACATACTCTGCTATCCAACAATGAGTATGCCTTAGCCGAAGAATACATTCATTACAGAACCCAACGTGATTTTGAGCGTAGTAAAGCAACTGATATTAATGTATCTATCGGCAAATTAATTAATAAAGATCAGACTGTCGTGAACGAAAATGCCAACAAAGACAGTGACGTTTTTAATACGCAACGTGATCTAACCGCTGGGATTGTTGGAAAATCAATTGGTTTAAAGATGTTGCCTTCACACGTGGCTAATGCCCATCAAAAAGGCGACATTCATTATCACGATTTAGATTATCATCCATATACGCCCATGACAAACTGCTGTTTAATTGATTTTAAAGGCATGCTAAACAATGGCTTTAAAATTGGGAACGCTGATGTCGAATCACCAAAATCAATTCAAACGGCCACTGCACAAATTTCTCAAATTATTGCCAATGTAGCTTCCAGTCAGTATGGTGGTTGCTCTGCCGATCGGATTGATGAATTATTAGCGCCTTTTGCGGAACGTAATTATGAAAAACATTTAGCAGATGCGCAAGAATGGATTGAAGGAGAAGAACGCCAAAAAGCATTCGCTCAGAAGAAAACGAAAAAAGATATTTTTGATGCCATGCAAAGTCTTGAGTATGAAATTAATACCTTATTTACTTCCAATGGACAAACCCCTTTTACTTCTCTGGGATTTGGTTTAGGTACCAACTGGTTTGAGCGAGAAATTCAACGGGCGATTTTACAAATCCGAATTAATGGCTTAGGGATTGAAAAACGAACAGCTATTTTCCCAAAACTGATTTTCACAATTAAACGAGGCGTCAATGCGCAACCTACTGATCCAAACTACGATATTAAACAACTGGCACTGGAATGCGCAACGAAACGCATGTATCCTGATGTTTTAAACTATGATAAAATCGTTGAACTAACAGGTAGTTTTAAGGTACCAATGGGCTGTCGTTCCTTTTTACAAGGCTGGAAAGACGAACAAGGTGAAGAAGTAAATGTTGGCCGAATGAATTTAGGCGTTGTGACCTTGAACTTACCAAGAATCGCTTTAGAAGCGCAAGGAAGTCAAGAAAAGTTCTGGCAAATTTTAAATGAACGTTTAGCGATCGTTAAAGATGCTTTGGTTTATCGTGTTGAACGTGTTAAAGAAGCTAAACCAGCGAATGCACCGATTTTATACATGTATGGTGCATTTGGAAAACGTTTAGCTACACAGGATGCCGTAGATGAACTGTTTAAAAACAAACGTGCCACGGTTTCACTTGGCTATATTGGCTTGTATGAAGTGGCTTCTGCCTTTTACGGCGGTGCTTGGGAGGACAATCAAGAGGCCAAAAACTTTACACTGGATATTTTAAAAGAACTGAAAAAAAATGCCGACAACTGGGGCAACGAATACGGCTATCATTTTAGTGTCTACTCTACACCGAGCGAAAGCTTGACTGACCGTTTTTGCCGTTTAGATACTGAAAAATTTGGCATCGTCGAAAATATTACAGATAAAGAATATTACACAAATAGTTTCCATTATGATGTACGCAAAAATCCAACGCCTTTTGAAAAACTTGATTTTGAAAAGGATTATCCAAAATACTGTTCTGGTGGTTTTATCCACTACTGTGAATACCCCATGTTACAGCAAAATCCCAAAGCACTTGAAGCTGTCTGGGATTACGCTTATGACAAAGTTGGCTATTTAGGAACCAATACGCCAATTGATCATTGTTATGCCTGTGGTTTTGAAGGGGACTTCCATCCAACTGAACGTGGCTTTGAATGTCCAGAATGTGGCAATCATGATCCTAAGACTTGTGATGTCGTTAAACGGACTTGTGGTTATTTAGGTAACCCGCAAGCTCGCCCAATGGTACACGGTCGTCACAAAGAAATTTCCTCTCGTGTGAAACATTTAAAAAATTAAACTCGATTATTCTATAGAAAGAAGTTTTGCTGATGCGTAATCCAAAACCACAAGAATGGAAAACCGAAGACTACAGCCAAAAAAAGATTGCCGATTATAAAGCGTTCAACTTTGTTGATGGCGAAGGTGTACGCAATAGTTTATATGTGAGCGGCTGTCTCTTTGCTTGTGAAGGTTGTTTTAACAAAGCTGTCCAAAATTTCAATTACGGTACGCCGTTTACAGAATCTTTAATGAATCAAATTATTGAAGATTTGTCCCATGACTATGTCCAAGGTTTGACTCTTTTGGGTGGTGAACCCTTTCTGAATACAGATGTTTGTCTTAGTGTAGTCAAACGTGTGCGGGAAACATTTGGCTCAGCCAAAGATATCTGGTCTTGGTCAGGGTATACCTTTGAAGAACTACTTTTAGAAACGCCTGATAAGCTTGAACTACTCCATTCAATTGACATTTTAGTTGATGGGCGCTTTGAACTGGCAAAACGTAATTTAAATTTACAATTTCGTGGCAGTAGTAATCAACGGATTATTGATGTACCCAAATCACTTGCTGCTGGCAAAGCTGTTATTTGGGAAAAATGTCATGACGCCGAAACGTCTTATGAACAAATCAAAAAATCAATTTAAAAAAGTTAGCCCTTTAGCCATCTCTTGAGGATGTGGCTAAAGGGCTAACTTTTTTCCCATAAAGGTAAAACAATGTTTTCATACGCTAGTGGATCTAAATTCGTTAAAGTAATGCCTAATAAACGGATTCCTTGTTCTAAACCTAAAATATCTTCCCAAATTAAATTCGCTTGATAGAAAAGTTCTTCTTTTTTTGAAATATATTCAGGTAATGTCACACGTTTCGTAATCGTCGTATAGTCAGTATAACGAACTTTCAGGACTACTGTTTTGCCATGCTTTTGCACTCGTTGCAATGCACGCTCAACCCCTGCTGCTAATTGTCTCAATTGAGCCGTAACCTGCTCTTCCGTCGTTAAAGGAGTGCCGTAAGTATGTTCCTTGCCTACCGACTTACGATCTCTAGTCACTTGAACTGGCGCATCATGGATACCACGGACTTTACGATACAATGAATAACCCATTTTACCGAATAACCGAATCAACGTCATCTCATCTTGCTTGTATAAATCTGCTCCAGTAAAAATCCCTAGTTCATGCATTTTAGGCACTGTTTTTTTGCCGATTCCGTGGAAATCTTCAATCGGTAATGCTTTCAAAAAATCTTCGGCCTCTTCTGGTAAGACAACCGTCAGGCCCTTTGGTTTCTGGAAATCTGATGCTAACTTGGCTAAAAACTTATTGTAACTAACACCTGCCGAGCAAGTTAACTGCAATTCATGCCAAATATCATATTGAATCATTTTCGCAATTTTAATAGCCGACTTACTGTTGACCTTATTTTCAGTTACATCTAAATACGCTTCGTCAATAGATACTGGTTCAATCACATCTGTATAGCGGCGAAAAATTTCACGGATTTCTTGAGAAATTTCACTATATTTCTGATAATTACCTGGCTTAAAAATGGCACTTGGACATAGTTCATACGCCTTTTGAGCACTCATAGCCGAGTGAATACCGTACTGTCGAGCAATATAATTCGCTGTGGTCACCACTCCTTTGCCCCCAGTATCACTTGGATGGCGCGCAATAACTAACGGATGTCCTACTAACTCTGGATGATCTCGTTCTTCAACTGAAGCAAAAAACGCGTCCATATCTATATGTATAATTTTTCTCGACGTATCTTTTTTTAAGGGAAAACGTAATTCGCTCATCATTTTGATTCGCCTCCTCCCTCCATTATATACGAACGTCCGTTCTTTTTCAAATTGAAACTTCTTTATTTCAACCAGAAAAAACTGAAAATCCGTGAAGTTATAAACACAGATTTCCAGCTTTTTAATTAAACGACCAATTGTTTTTGTTGATTATAGTAGCCTTTATAGGCAAGATAAGTTGCAATTACTGAACCAATACTTGTTGCTGATAGCAACATAAAGGTCACCATAATCTGATATTTTATCGCATGGACAGGATCAACGCCCGCAAAAATCAAGCCTGACATCATCCCAGGTAAACTAACAATTCCGACAGTTTTGGCAGAATCAATCGTCGGCGCCATCCCGGTTTTCACACTTTGTTGGATGATTGGTAAAGAGGCGAGTTTGATAGTTGCACCTAATGCTAGTTTCTCCATTACCGCTTGCCGTTGGTTTTGAAAAAGAGTATCTAAATTGCGATAGCATAAACCAATTGCCACCATCGAATTGCTGGCAATCATCCCACTGATAGGAATGATTTGAGAAGGAATAAATTTAATAGAACCAGAAAAAATCAAAATACCAATGGTAATTCCTGTACTACAACCAATCGCAATAAAAGAAATCAAAAAGCCCTTTTGTAATTGCTGGCTGCGTTTTTTTGCATTAAAGGCTGCGTTGGAAACAATCACCAAAACCATGATGAGCGTTAAAATCAGGTTATTGACTTGAAAAACATATTTTAATAAATAGCCGACTGCGACTAATTGAATGACTGCTCGAATCACACTAATAATAATATCTTTTGTAAAACCTAATTTTTCTTTAGTACTAATAATTAATGCGACCACCACTAGCATGACTGAAAAAAATAAGGATAAATTATTAACTGCTAAATCCATCTGTCGGCGCCACCTTTCCTGCTACAATACGAATCACTTGCTGTGCTTGCTGAATTTCTTCGGTATCATGCGTGACACGAACCAGCGTGACTCCTCGCTCTTTGTTTAATTGGTTTAACAATTGATTGACAATTTGTTTGCTTTCTTCATCTAATCCCGTTGTAACTTCGTCTAATAATAAAACATCTGGTACAAAAACAATGTTTCGTAGCAAAGCAACCCGTTGTCGCTCACCACCAGAGAGTTCAGCTATTTTCTTTTCAAGATAAGCAGCGGGCAATTTCACTTGTTGGAGCAATGCCACGACTTTTTCCTGATTAAACGCTTCTTGTCTGACGGTAAATGGAAATAATAAATTATCATACACGGTTTCACCAAATAAAGTTGGCTGCTGAAAACAATAAGAAACCTTTTGGCGGTATGTTTCGATTGGCATTGTAGTAATTGGCGCTTCTTGATAAAAAATTTCGCCTTCTGTAGGACTTAATAATGAAGATAAAATTTTTAAAAATGTACTTTTCCCGCTACCTGAAGGACCAACAATTGTTGTATTGCTACCTGTTTCAAATGACAAATCAATATCAGAAAGAATGCTACGACCATTTACTTGATAAGACACGCCTTCTGCACGCAATAAATTACTCATGTTTCTCTCCTTTTTTAAATGGAATGATATTCTTTATATACTTCTTGTTTTTTTACATTTCTCAATTTGGCCACTTCTTTGATCGCCTCTTTTGAACTCCGTCCCTCTTCCTCCATTAAAACTTGTACATGTTCTTTGAGGGAAATAGCTGGCATTGCTGCTATTGTCTCTTTCTCACCAGTAAATCCACTAACTAATAAACAACACTCGCCTTTTAGCGTATTTTCTGCTAAATATTCTGTTAGTTCTCCTAAGGTACCACGTAAATATTCTTCATGAAGTTTCGTTAATTCTCGACAAATCACAGCGGGACGTTCTTGACCATAGACTTCAGCAAACGTTGCGACCGTTTTAGCAATCCGATAGGGGGACTCATAAAAAATCTGTGTCGGCCGTTCTTCTTTTAATGCTGATAACACGTCTTTCTGTTCTTTTTTCTTTCTTGGTAAAAAACCATAAAACGTAAATGGCTGTGGTAAAAGACCCGAGGCAATCAAGGCGGTCATTCCTGCCGTAGGTCCTGGCAAGGCAATCACTGCCAGTTCTTCTTCAAGACATGCTGTAACCAATTCATGACCAGGATCACTAATTGAAGGCATACCTGCATCGCTAACTTGGGCAATCGTTTCACCATTCAGCAATCGTGTAATCAGTTGAGGAATTCGCTCTTTGTAATTATGTTCGTGTAAACTAATTTGTGGTGTTGTAATCTCAAAATGATTTAGCAATTTTTGTGTGTTTCTTGTGTCCTCACTAGCAATCACCGTTGCTTCTTTCAATATGTTTAAACAACGAATACTCATATCTTCTAAATTGCCGATCGGTGTTGGGACAAGATACAATTTTCCTTTTGTTGTTTGCTTATCAAAACTTTTCTGTTTTTGCATAGCGCATCCCTCATTTTCCTTTTTCGTTCTATAAATAGATAAAGGTTTGATTTGACAATCGATTGACTGTCAAACCAAACCTTTCCTTTTTATTTGCAGTGTCCACTAGACTTAACGCGTACGTTCCCCATAAATAACATCAAGACAAAAGGCACATTCTTCATCATTTTCACGTCTTGAACCATATAAAATATTGCAGACATGGAAGCCCTCTTCATAAAGTTTTTCCAAATTCATACGTGATTTTGATAGCTCTTGTTTTTCAGTTTCAGTTGTATTTCCTGCTAACTTATTCAGTTCTTGGAGATGCTCCCGTAAGCGTTGGTTTTCGATTTCCAACGTGGTATTTTTTTCTACCAACTCATGGAGTGCTGCTTTAATTTCTCTTAATTGTGTCACGGAACTGTCTAAATCAGTTTCCAACGAATTTAATCCATCATAGAGCGAACGTTTATCCATTTTGATCACCTTTTTCAGCAGCAACTTTCGCAGTAGCTTCTTTGATTTCTTCGTAATCATAATCCGCTGCGATTTCACGACCATGCAGACGAACTTTGACAATCCGACTTAATAGATTCAACCCGACGACTTTACCTTTGCCATCTGGTGTTATTACTTCTTTTCCATAATCTGGTAATTCTTTTTTAGCGGCTTCATATTCGTCGTTTTCGTATTTCAAACAACACATTAAGCGGCCACATAATCCCGAAATTTTGACAGGATTTAAAGATAACCCTTGATCTTTAGCCATTTTGATTGAAACTGGCATAAAATCTCCTAGAAATGTTGAGCAACATAGTTGTCTGCCACAAGGGCCAATGCCACCTAATATTTTCGCTTCATCTCGGACACCAATTTGACGTAACTCAATTCGCGTCCGGAAAATAGCCGCTAAGTCTTTGACTAATTCACGAAAATCAATTCGCCCATCTGCCGTAAAGTAAAAAATCATTTTGCTACGATCGAAGGTATATTCTACTCGCACTAATTTCATTTTTAAGTCATGAGCTCGAATTTTTTCATTGGCAATGCTTTTGGCAGCTTCTGCATCAGCCAAATTTTTTTGTTCTTTTTCTAAATCATTGGCTGTTGCTTTATTTAAAATGGGTTTTAGGTCCTCTGGTAAATCGTCTGAATCGACTGTTTTTTTAGGAATAGCAACAGTAGCTAATTGTTTTGACTGTTGAGATTCAACGAGTACTTTCTCATTATAAATATACTCAGATTTTCCAGGAGCAAAATAATAGATATGACCGGCTTCACGGAAGCGAACTCCTACTACTTCTACCATTTTATTCCTCCTAATCTAGTTCAAGTGAACGTCGCTTCAATCGGTTAAGGAACTTGCTGAAACAGCTAAGTTCCTACTATATTATGAAACTGAATGCCACTTGGCACTTTTTTCCTTTATGATTTAGGGTGAATCATTTGGATAACTAATTGTTCACAAACATTTTGCCAACTAACATTGGCAGTCCATTTTTGGCGTGCTTTCAAAATTAGCGCCAACCGTTCCGCCTGCTCTTCCGTTACTTTTTTGGCTTGCTGTGTCGCAACACTTTCTTCCAATAATTGACGGTAATAAACCATGAGCAAGTCAAAGCTAAGCGCTTGTTGTTCTTTTTCCTTAAATACTTTGATCATTTTCTTCTGAACGTAGATAAATGCCTGTAAATCATTACTTTTTAGATAATTAAACCATTGCAAAATGATTTCCCTAGCTTCATTAAACCATTCATCTTGAGAGATTTCAACTGCTTTCTCAAAACTATTTGTCAGCTCAGCTAAAAGGGTTGCAGTCTTTTCACCAACCCCCTGTTTGATTAAGCGATCAATTAATGTTTTTTTGACTAATGGTTGAAAATGTAAGGTTTGGCATCGTGATTGAATCGTTGGTAAAATTCGAGAAAGCGAAGTGGTTTCTAAAATAGCTAAAATTTGTCCTTCTGGTTCTTCTAAAAATTTTAAGAGACTATTGGCTGCGCCGGTACTCATTTTATCTGCTTCTTGAATTAAGAAAACTTTTTTAGCAGTCTCGACCCCACTTTTAGAAAACTCCGCTTTTAATTCACGGATTTGGTTCACTTTGATGGTTTGCCCATCTGGCGCAATTCTTAAAACATCTGGATGTTCATTTTCATTAATCCGCACACAATTATGGCATTCGTTACAAGGCTGTTGATTTACTAAATTCGTACAAAAGACATGTTTCGCCATCCATAAGCCAAATTCTTGTTTTCCAGTTCCTGTATCTCCTTCAAAAAGATAAGCATGGGCAAGACGACCATGCTCAAAACTTTTTTGGAGTTGCTTGTACAGCAAAGGTTGCATTTGCTGTAGCTGTTGTGCTTCATTCATCTTAATATTGATGGAATCCTTCAACTGGTAAGACGAAGCAAGTAGCGCCGCCTACTTCAACTTCCACAGGATAAGGAATTTGGCCATCCATTGTGATATCTAAAGTCACAGGTGTTGAAACATATTGTTTTCTTGATTGACATGTTTCTTTAATTAAAGCTAATGTTTCGTCGACACGTTCATCATCAATCCCAATAATAAATGTGCTGTTTCCCGCTTTTAAGAATCCACCTGTTGAGGATAATTTTGTAGCACGAATATTGGCATCAATAAATTCGTTGGCTAATCGGTTACTATCTTTGTCTTGTACAATGGCTAAAATAATCTTCATGGTCTACACCTTCCTATAATTAAAAGTTTTCTGGATAACGTCCAATAATCGCCTGATACGTTGCTTCTACGACAAGTTCTAAACTCATCCGTGCATCAATCTTTTTGATACGTTGTGGATTTTCTTCTGCTAATTTCAAATATTCATGACGAACACGTTGATGAAATTCTAATCCTTCTGAATCTAAGCGATCAATTTGCTGTGTTCGATTTTCTTGAATCCGCCGTAAGCCAGTATCTGAGTCAACGTCTAAATAAATTGTAAAATCTGGTGAGACACCTTCTGTCGCAAACGCATTAATTGAAGCAATGGGGGCAATCCCAATTCTACGCCCAGCGCCTTGGTAGGCTAATGAGCTGTCAACAAAACGATCACATAGGACTAAATGACCCGCTTCCAAAGCTGGCAAGATTTTTTCCACTAAATGTTGACGACGAGCAGCTGCGTAAAGTAAAGCTTCTGTTCGCTCATCCATTCTGTCATTTCTTGGATCTAAAATAACTGTTCGAATCTTTTCGGCAATCGGTATGCCGCCTGGTTCTCTTGTGGTGACAATTTTTCGTTTTGACTCTTTAGCTAATCTTTCAGAAACTTCCTTCAAAACACTGGTTTTGCCAGCGCCATCTGGACCTTCAAATGTGATAAAAATACCCTGCACGTGCGAAAACTCCAATCAATTTTTACTTGTATCTATTATACTTCATCTTGCTCTATCAGTCTAATTGAAATCCTTATGTCCTATTTAAAGTGATACATCCGCTGAAAAAAAGAAACTGAAAAAGAAGTACGGAAAAGCTTGAACTGCGACATTTTCTCACAGAAACGACCTACTTCGATTTCAACCTCTTTTTCCAACGATGTTTCTTTTAAATTTCTCGACGCCCTTCGACTGCTTTTAGCAAGGTTATTTCGTCTGCATATTCAATATCGCTGCCGACAGACAAGCCGTGTGCCAAACGAGTAACGGTGATTCCAGCTGGTTTAATGAGCCGTGATAAATACATCGCCGTCGCTTCTCCTTCAGTGGTAGCATTGGTTGCTATAATGACCTCTTTCACTTCATCATCGTGCAATCGTTTGATCAAAGAGGCAATATTAATATCTTCTGGTCCTGTTCCTTCCATCGGTGAAAGCACCCCGTGGAGCACGTGATACAAGCCCTGATATTCACGCATTTTTTCCATTGCCATAACGTCTTTTGGCTCTTCCACTACTAAAATAATACTACGGTCACGATTTTTATCTTGGCAAATTTCACAAGGATCTTCTTCAGTAATATTTCCGCAAATACTACAGAAATGGAGATCTCTCTTGACACTAATTAGCGCTTTTGCAAAAGCATTAGCATCTTCTTCTTTCATATCAATTGTATAAAAAGCAAGCCGTGTCGCTGTTTTTTGACCAATTCCTGGTAATTTCATATAACTTTCAATCAATTTTGCAATCGGTTCTGGATAATTCATGAGGCTTCTACAGTCCTTTCTTAGCAAGGCGTTTCTGTTATTACTGAGCGAGTTACAACAGATTTTGCGTCACTGAATATCTTATCACGCCCTGTCAAAAAAGCAACTGACAATTACTGCTTTCTAATACAAAAACAAGTCGTTAGTTACGATCACTAAACGACTTGTTTTTGTATTAACCAATCCAGGTTTCGTGTGTATAGGCCATTTCCCAAAAAGCGTATTCCATCTCACTGCTGATAACAAAAGCGGTGATCATAGCTGCTTGTTCTTGTGGTGAACTTTCTTCATATAATTGGTCTAACAGTTGGCGTTCCTCTTGGACGTGTTGGTACGCTTCCTCCCCAGCATAGGTTTCAATCCAACGTTGGTACAGTGGCTCTGGTGAGTGTTGTTTGACTAACTGTGCACCAATTTCTTGATAGAGCCAAGAACAAGGCAACATACTTGCTGCGGCCGTCTTAGGCGTTCCTTCAATAAGTTGGCGATACATATGAGAAACATAGTGATACGCGGTTGGTGCAATCGGTGTCGCTGCAACCTCTTCTTCCGTAATCGCTAGTTCTTCAAAAAAAGTTTCACGAATAGCTAATTCGCCCAACGCGAGATTTTCCGCATTTGTTAAGAGTAATTTTTTCAATCGAGGTTGTTGCGTTTGTGCCGCAATCAAGCGATAAAGTTGACTAAAGTGTTTTAAATAGTAATGATCTTGAATTAAATAGTAGCGAAAAATCGTTGGACTCAAGGTTCCTTCATGTAACTCTGTGATAAAAGGATGCTGAAAACTTCCTTGCCAAGAAGCTTGCGCTTGTTCTTTGGCTTGTTCTGTAAATGTCATAGGTTTCTCCTTTACGTTAGAAAAATAAACAAATTTGTAAAAATGATGATCAAAATAGCAAGCCCAAGACTGACTTTTGCTGACACAAAATGCTCTTTTCGACTTCTGGTGGCTCCTTCTTCATAGCCATGGGCGGACATTGCTTCCGTATATTTATCTCGCCAAGAAACAGCAACGAGCAGTGTTTTAACATAAAGCATCGGCGACCAAAAATGAAACGTTTTGCCACGGAGTAGGCTTGCTTCTTTTAAATCATTAATTTCTCTTTTCACTTCCGGTAAGGCGTGAACCACCACTAAAATTCCATAAACAAAGTTTGGTGCTAGCCCCTTTTGTTCCAATAACAACAATAATTCTTCAAAATCAACGCCTACAGCAAAAGCTAGTCCTAAACCGGCAAAGGCATACGTTCGACTAAACAAAAGCCAGGCTTGTTGACTACTCGTACCATGCAAATAAATAGACCAAAACGTCCCGATTGCTGGTAAAAGTGGCAAGAAAAATAACCAAAGCAGTAAGCGGGATTTTCGCTGGCCTATTAAAAAAATGATACAACCCATAAAAACCGCCAAATTTGCCAAAATTGACTGAGAAAAAGATAATTCAAAGGTCAAAATAAGAATCAAAGAAGCATAAATTGCTGCATTTGTTTGCTTTATTTGCATGTGGTTCCCTCCTGCCAGATAATCAGTTGTTGATGCAGCAATTCTATTCGGTAATTGCTCACGCCAGAGAGAGGTTCTAGCCGATGCGTGACGATTAGAAAATCTTGTTGCGCACTTTTTTCTTTGATCCATTCAACAAAATAATTGCATGCTCGCTCATCTAATCCAGCAAAAGGTTCATCTAAAAGTAAACAGTCCAAATCTAAGCTCAGCAAACTAATTAATTGCACCATCTTTTTTTGCCCTTCACTTAGTTGAAAAACACTGTGCTCTAGTTTTTCTTTTAAACCTAAAAAAGTTAAGGCTTCCTCTTGTTTTCTTCTTTTTTCTGCTGTCATGTTCTGACCAAACAAAAGCTCTTCTCGTAAAGTCAACGTGACAAACTGACGATTGGCTTGTTGCACCGCTAATGTCATGTGTTGATACAATTTTTTTGAAGCCCGCAAGCGGCGGCCCGCCAAGAACATTTTTCCTTGATATTTTTGTCTCTGAACGATGGCTTTTAATAAGGTGGATTTCCCCGCCCCATTTGGCCCCGTCAACGTGGTAATTCCTTTAAACAAAAGCGCTTCTTTTTCTTCAAGTAGCACTCGTTTTCCCTGATACAAACGAAAATTTTTCAATTGGAGCATTGGTTGTTTTACCACAGAATTTGTCAGTTGAAATGTCTGCGGTTTTGTTTTGATAAACGTCAACGGTTGCTTTTCAAACTGGCCATTTTTCAACGTGACGACTTGGTCCACAACATCAGCGTAATCGCTGAAATCGTGGTCGCACACCAAAATCGTTTTGCCTGCTTGATGGAGTCTTGCTAAAATTTGAATAAATTGTTTTCGAGAGGTTGGATCAATGCTTGCAAAAGGTTCATCTAATAAAAGAATATCTGGGTTCATTGCTAGCAGAACTGTCAACGCCGCTTTTTGTTTTTCACCACCAGATAACGTCGCTAATTCTCGTGTGAATAAGGTTTGAGTCTGAACAAGTTGAAGCGCTGTTTGGATTTTTCGGTTCATTTCTTCAGGCGAGATTCCTAAATTTTCTAAAGCAAAAATCAGTTCTCGTTCCAAGGTTTTCATTGTAAATTGTTGACTGGGGTTTTGAAACAGCATGCCAATTTTTTGCGCCTTTTCACGAGTTGATAATTGTCGGCGCTCCATTCCTTCAATCAAAATTTCTCCTTGGTAATCAAGCGGAGCAAATCCGGCAATCAATCGTAAGAGCGTTGATTTTCCACTACCACTATCGCCAATTAATAAGGAAAACGTTCCTTGAGGAATTGCTAAATTTGTCTTTTCAAACAAGGGTTGTTCTCGTGAAAAGGACACAGCTTTTAATTGGATACTATTCATTTTGCCTTCACAGCTAACCCTTGCGCAGACTGATACATTCGTAAAATAACTTTCGTTAAGAAAATACCAAAGAAACAAATGGAAACGAACCGAACGCTAATTAAAGCAATGTTCATCCCCAGACCGTAATTGCCATAACCAAACTTAAAGTATTCATACACATAACTAAAAATAGTCGTCCCAATCGCACTATAAAATAACGTGAGTGTATCGTACCGTTTGTAGCGTGTCACAAAAAAGCCACTTTCACTACCTAGGCCTTGAATCACACCAGAAATTAATACACTAGGTCCGAAATACGAACCATAAAGCATTTCTGCCAAAGCGGCTAAAACTTCCGCCAAAACAGCACTTCCCGCTCGTGGAATCAGCATCGCTGCAATTGGTGCCACCATGGTCCACATTCCAAATAAAAGCTCATTGGCAAATGGACTCAGTCCTAATGGTAACAGCGCAGCATTCAATAACGCATAGAGGAACCCTGCCCCCATAAAAACACCGCCAAACAAAAAGGCTAAAAAAGCGAGTAAGACGACTTGTTGCAATGACCATTTTTTCAATAAAAAAACTCCTTTCTCTTAACAAAAAGCAAAAGGAGTGACTTAAATAAACCCTGATAAAAGAAAACACACTCATCCTAGGACAGAATGAGTGCGTGAAAAATCAAAGTAAATCGGCATTTCCCTGCGACAGTACTAACTGCATCAGGTTCAATGGGTATCATCTCAGCCATAACAGCACCCCAAATGTTTTTTATTAAAATGTACTTTTACTATAGCATAGAATAATTATAAAAACTAGTCTTGGCACTTTTTTCTTTCATCAAAAGCTGAAGAAATCAAACAATTTTGTAAGATAACTGTTAGGCAAATAAATGGTTGGTTTTTCTGAACTTTGTTATATTGTTCTTTATGAAAGAGAGGCGTTTATACTATGGGTAAAACATTAACTGGCTTTCATTTGAAAGTCATTGGGGTTATTTCAATGGTCTTTGACCATCTATTGCAATTTTTTAGTTTTTTAGGCGTGCCTGGTTGGTTCGGATGGATTGGACGAATTGCTGCACCTATTTTCTTATTTGAAAGTTCTGAAGGCTTCATTCACACAAGCAATCGGCGAAAATACATGTTCCGATTGTTGTTAGGCTTCTGGATTATGGGGATTCTGAACGGCATTTTAAATGCGTATTTTTCAACAGGTGGCTTAATTATCAATAATATTTTTGGGACGTTATTTTTAGGTACGGTCTACATGCAGTCTATGGACTATTTTAAACAAAAACAAATTGGTAAAGGGCTTCTTTGGTTTATTGTGCCTTTATTAATCAGTGCTCTACCTTTCGTCGTTTTTAGTTCTCCAGACATATTAAGCAACCCTGCTATCTTAATTGGTTTCCAACTTTTCAATCTGATTGTGCCATCACTAATGATGACAGAAGGCGGGTTTTTATTTGTTCTCTTGGCTGTGGCTTTTTATTTATTCCATGGCAAAAAGTGGTTACAAATTTCAGCGATTGGCGTTGTTGCGTTGATTTCAGCAGCCAGCTATAATTTCCAAGAACTATTCGGGGCGAACCACCAATGGATGATGATTTTAGCAGCGATTCCAATTATTCTTTATAATGGTGAAAAAGGCCGTGGCATGCGGAATTTCTTTTATATTTTCTATCCAGCTCACATTGCTATTTTTGCAATTATTAGTTTCTTCATGCAACGTTAATTATTTTCTGCTTGACGATTGCCTAAAAAGTGTTTACAATGCAACATGTAAACAAATCGTACAGATAACACGCAAATTGCGTGTCGAGAGAGAGGCGGTTTCTATTCTTATAGAAACTGCTTCTATTTTTTTACGAAAAAATGAAAACTATAGAGGTGATTAAATGGAACAAAAAAACGTACGATTATTCCCTGCCGTTTTAGCGACAGGAATTATGTCTTTTGCTGGCGTATTAATTGAAACAGCAATGAATGTAACCTTTCCGACATTAACAAAGGAATTTGGTGTTTCCACCGGTACCGTGCAGTGGGTGACAACGATTTATTTATTAGTTATTTCTATCATGGTGCCCTTATCCAATTATTTATTAAAAACCTATTCGCTAAGACGCTTATTTATCGTTGCGAATCTTTTCTTTTTGATTGGTTTAGCGATTGATGTCTATTCGCCATCTTTCAGTATCTTGTTATTAGGCCGACTCTTCCAAGGGGCTAGCACTGGGATTGCTTTGCCACTGATGTTTCATATTATTTTGAACTTTACCCCGCTGGAAAAACGGGGAACGATGATGGGGGTAGGCACATTGACCACTTCAATTGCTCCAGCCATTGGTCCAACGTATGGTGGAATCTTAACATCTTCCCTGTCTTGGCACGCCATCTTTTTATTCTTAATTCCTATTTTACTACTTTCTTTGTTTATGGGGTTATCGGCTATTCCAGAAATACCTGTTAAAAAAACCACCACTCTTGATTTGGTTAGTTTAATTGGTATTGCCCTGTTATTTAGTGGTTTGTTGATGTTTTTAAGTAAAATTGGCACATTGTTTGGCTGGCTTTCACTTCTGGCAGCCGTTATTGGCTTTGTTATTTTTTATAAACGAGCAACGACCGCTGAACAGCCACTAGTTCGTTTGACAATTTTAAAAAATCCCGCCTTCGTTTTATTTTTATGTGGCTTTTTAGTTTGTCAATTCTTATTGTTAGGTATTTCCTTTGTCTTACCAAACTTTGTTCAAATCGTCCTTGGAAAAAATGCGTTTGTAGCTGGGCTAGTCATGCTGCCAGGTGCTACAGTCGGGGCCATTTTGGCACCACTTTCTGGACGAGTGTTGGATCAATACGGCGCTAAAAAACCTATATTATTTGGCTTAAGTTTGGCGACAATCGGTTGGCTAGCTTTAACAATTTTACTAGAGATGCCTGTTTTATTAGGATTCGTCGCTGGACATGTTACCTATATGATTGGTCTAGGTTTTGCATACAGTAATATGATGACGACTGGTATGAGCTTGTTAGAGGAGAAAGATTTTGGCGACGGTAATACGTTATTTAATACACTTCAACAATTTTCTGGCGCTATTGCGACGGCCATCGTAGCGACGATTATTAATATCGCTCAAGACCACGCAGATAATTTTGCTCAGGGGACAACGATGGGCTCCCTCATTTCTCTGATTTTCTTGTTAACCTTATTAGTAATTGTTTTAATTGCTTGCTGGAATTATTTCCGCAAAAAAGCTTAAAAAAAAGCAGCTGGTCCGTTCCGTAGTGACCAGCTGTTTTTTTCTAGTTTTCTAAAGATAGTTGTTTTTTTATGCTTCTTGCTTCCGAATATATAGTACGAACAAGACGGCAATCAACACGATAAAGCCACCAAAAATCGGTGTATATGTTACTGATAAATGATCTGTGACTACCCCACCTGTCATTGAGCCAACGGTAATCCCAATATTAAAGGCTGCAATATTAAAAGCTGAGGCCAAAGTGATATCTTCTGGAACATACTTTTCCGCTAATTCTACAACATATAGTTGTAAACCAGGTACATTCATAAAGGCAAATAGACCCAACATCAAACTTGCTAATAAGCCTAGAAGACTGTTATCCATTAAAACAGTAATAAATAAAAAGACTAAGGACAGAATTAATAAGCTAAACATTTTTACTAACGAATCTAAAGGTTTTTTATTTGCCCAGTGACCACCTACTGTATTGCCAATTGCAACCATTACGCCATAAACAACTAAAATAATCACTACCGCATTGGCTGAAAAGCCTAAATTTTCCAATAACGGTGACAAGTACGTATATGCAGCAAACGTTCCACCATAACCAAAAGCAGTAATTAGAAAAGAAAAAACGAGGGGTTTGTTCGTAAAAATCCGCGTGATTCCTTTTAAGTCAACCTTTCCTGGTATCGGTAAATTTTTGGGAACTAAAAAATAACTAGCAATCAGTCCCACCAAGCCAATACTGGCTATAAAAAGAAAGGACATATGCCAAGCTGTTTGTTGCCCAATAAACGTCCCTAAAGGTACGCCAGTCACTGTTGCAACCGTTAAGCCCGTAAACATAATAGCAATAGCGCTAGCTCGACGTGACGGCGGCACAACATCTGCGGCGATGACAGTCGAAACAGACATGAAAATACCATGCGCCAATGCAGAAAGTATCCGCCCTACCAATAAAATAATAAACGTTGGCGCAAACGCAGCAATTAAATTCCCACTAATGAAAAGAAGCATAATCCCCAGCATTAATGAGCGACGATTCCATTTTCCTGTCAAAATTGTTAATAACGGCGCCCCAATCGTCACACCTAAAGCGTATAAAGAAACAGTCAAACCTGCTTGGGAAAGACTAATATGAAAACTTTTAACAATCATTGGTAATAAACCCACACTAATAAATTCTGTTGAACCGATTGCGAAAGCATTGATAGCTAATGCAAAGAGCGTTAAATTTGGTGAAATTTTCTTTTCCATTCTCTTCCTCCTAAAAAACATTTGAATTTCAACAAAAATTACTATATACTAAGATTGAAATTTTGATAAGTACCTACTTTTTTGTATCATAGGTACCTTTTAGTAACTTTTGTTTATTATCAACCTATTAAGGAGGAATGTTTTTTGGAAACTCGTACATATGCGATTGGTGTCGAAGCAACGATGGATGTTATTGGCGGCAAATGGAAACCAATTATTCTGTGTAATTTACGGCACGGCGCCATGCGCCCCAGCGATTTAAAACGCGGCATTACTGGCATTAGTCAAAAAATGCTGACACAACAATTACGGGAACTCGAAGAAGACAACATTATCGAGCGGAAAGTTTACAACCAAGTTCCACCAAAAGTCGAATATTATTTAAGCGATTATGGTCAAAGCCTCTCTGCTGTCTTAGATAACTTATGTAATTGGGGAGAATCCCACGTGGCTCATTTGCAAGAACAAGGCCAAGAAATTTATTTAAAATGTGAAGATTAGTGAACAAAACGTTTATAAACTATATTAAGAGGGAACTTTAAGCTATTTAAAGCCTGGGGAAAAATCATTTTAGATTTTTCCCCAGGCTCTTCTTATGCTTTAATAACTTGAATATCTTGCGTTAATTGGGCCCAATGATTAGTGGGTCCGTGGCCATGTCCAACAGAAATTGCTTGGCTAATGGCCCCTTGTATAAACTGTTTGCCAATCACAATCGCCGCTTCTAACGGCGTACCTTTTGCTAATTCGGCTGCGATACACGCTGAAAAAGTATCTCCTGTTCCATGAGTATTTTTCGTTACAATTCGTGGTGCACTTAGCCAAAAGCTCGAACCGTCTTCCATTAATATATAATCAGCCGCTTGTTGATTTGTGCTATGTCCGCCTTTCATAATAATATTTTTTGTGCCCAATTGCTGTAATTTTTTTGCTGCGGTCTGCATTTCTTGTTCTGTCTTGATGGTCGTCTCTAGTAAAACTTCTGCTTCTGGTAAATTAGGTGTCACGACCGTTGCTAATGGCAACAGTTGCTCTTTAATCGTTTGAACTGCCTCGGCTTCTAACAAATGGTGTCCACCTTTAGCCACCATTACAGGATCGACAATCAACGGACCAAAATCAACTTTCTGCAAATTGCGAACAACAGCTTCGACACGCTCACTATCTGCTAACATCCCCGTTTTCGCTGCCCCAATTTTAAAATCAGCCGCCAGTGATTGAAATTGTGCATCAATAAATGAACTAGGAATCGGTAAGCTATCTTGCACGCCATACGTATTTTGTGCCGTCAATGCAATGACAATATTTAAGCCAAATGCCTGCCGTGCTTGAAATGTTTTTAAATCTGCTTGCATGCCAGCTCCCCCACCAGAATCAGAACCAGCAATCGTGACTACTTGTGGGGTCAAATTATATTCGGTCATTTTCTCGCCTCCAACATTCGCTCCGTTACACGCATCAACCCTTGAACTTTCTCGGTTATCTGTTCAGCCAGCATAATTTCACTGACCAGTGAAACACCAGCCACTCCCGTTCCCATAAGTTGTTCTATATTTTCTTCTTTGATCCCACCAATCGCCACAACAGGAATCGTGACTGCTGCAGCAATTTCAGAAAGTGTCTGCAAAGAAGTTAACGGACTGTCCTTAGTCGTTGTGGGGAAAATTGCGCCCACGCCTAAATAATCGGCGCCCTCGTTTTCCGCTTCAACTCCTCGTGCCACCGTTTTGGCTGAAACACCTACGATTTTTGTGGACCCAACCAGTTTTCGCACAAGAGCAACCGGTAATTCATCATCCCCTATATGCACACCTGCCGCATCCACTGCCAAGCAAATATCGACACGATCATTAATAATCAACGGAATCTGATACGCATCTGTTACCGCTTTAACTTTCACTGCTAATTCGTAAAAACGCCGTGTTGACACTTCCTTTTCACGCAGTTGGACCAATGTCACTCCACTGCGACAAGCAGTTTCAATTCGTTTTAAAAATTCAGTATCACTAAAATCATACCGGCCTGTCACCAAATAAACTTTCAATTGCTCTCTCATAGCACTCGTCCTTTCACCGCCTCAAACCAATCCTTCTCCTTCATTAAAAGAGATAACTGATTTAACGTATTTTGGCGAAAATCGGCCAGCCCTTGGCTCTTAGTCTGGGCTTTTTCTCCGCAAAGATTAAAATAGCTCACTGCGGCTACTGCCGCAGTCATTGGCGCGTTGCCTTCACCTAATAAAGCGGCAACTAATGCGCCGACTAAATCGCCCGTGCCAGTGAAACAATCCAACTCAGGAACACCATTTTGTAAGACAATCACTTGCTCTTGACTAACCAAAACATCTTGAATCCCTGTTGCTAAAAATACCGTCTGGGGAAACTTTTGCGTTTGTTGACGTAAAGCCTGAATCAGTTCCTCAATTGCTTCTTCACTTTGATCCAAAGGGCTGCCATCCACTCCTCGGCCATGACTCACCAACTGGCAAAAAGTCCGCATTTCTGAAAGATTCCCTTTCACAACGGTTGGCTGATTGTGCACCAGCTTTTCCCCAACTTCATTGCGAATATCACTGGCGCCATAACCGACTAAATCGACTACGGTCGGTTTATTCACTTGCCGAGCATAATCACTAGCTGCTAACAAGCTCTGCTCTCGTTCTTGTGATAAATGGCCTAAATTCAAAACCAAGGCACTGGTTTGCTGAAACAACTGCGGAAATTCCCGGGGATCATCTGCCATAATGGGTTTAGCATCAATATAAAGTAATGCATTCGCCATAGACTCACACGTAATTTCATTCGTAATGCACTGAATTAATGGTGCCGTTGTCAGTGGAAAAATCGTTTCAAACTTAACGCTTGTTTTCATAAAAGTACCCTCCCAAAAATAATTCCTGTGTTTGTTTAAATACCCGAGTTTCTTTCAGTTTTACTAAGACAAGCCAAGCAATCACTGAACCAATCAGTGTGGCGCCAATAAATCGTGGCGTATAAATGAACCAATAAAAATTCTGCTTACTGCCAGTAAACCAAACCATTACAGGATAGGACAATAACGAGCCAATGATGCCTGTACCAAAAATTTCTCCTAGCATCGACCAGCCTAATTTTTGTCCCCATTGATAAAATAAACCAGCAAAAAACGCGCCAAAAACGGCACCTGTTAACGCTAATGGCGGAATACCTAAGAATGTCATACGGATTAAGCCGCAGACAAGTGCCATGAGCGTTCCGTAAAGAGGACCTAATAAAACTCCGGCAATAATGTTCATGACACTGGACATAGGGGCCATTCCCTCAATTCGCATTAACGGCGATAATACAACGTCCATCGCAATCATTAAAGCCAGTAACGTAACTCTGTGGATTCGATTTTTTTCCACGTAAAAAAACTCCTTTCTGCGAGAAGCAAAAGGAGGCGCGACTGAAAAAGACAGAAAAAACCAACCACAAATAAACGTAGTTGGGTGCAATAATCGGTCAAAATTTCAAGACATTTCCCTGCGCCAGTCCTAACTGTTTCAGGTTCCATGGGTATAATCTCAGCTAATAGCACCCCAAATGTTTCTCTTTAATTGGCTTTAGTATAGCATAGTTTTTTGGAAGCGACTACTAAAATTGCCAAAGAGTTTTCCCACAAAAACAGAAAAAACGTCATGCCCAAAAAGTTCGATTTTTTGGGCATGACGTTTTTCATACTTTCGTTTGTCTTATTTTTTAGAATCCTGGCATTCCTTTGGTGTATTTACCTAAAGTTGCTTCGGTTTCTTTTTCAATTTTTACTAACGCATCGTTGACAGCCATAATGACTAAATCTTGTAACATATCAACGTCTTCAGGATCAACCACGTCCTCTTTAATGGTCAAATCTTTCATTGTGCGATCACCAGTAAATGTCGCTGTCACAAGTTGATTGGTTGCTTCACCGATAAATTCTTTTTCATTTAGCGCTTCTTGCGCTTTGGCCATTTCTTTTTGCATTTTTTGTACTTGTTTCATCATGCCTTGCATGTTGCCCATTCCTCGCATCATAATTCCTCGACTCCTTCGTATTAATCATCTAGTACTTCGACAAGCTCTTCACCAAACATAGCAATTGCTTCATCTACTACTGGATTTTCTTGTGAATGTTCATTTGTTGCAGGCGGTTCGTCCGCTAGACGAGCCATTTCATTTTCAGGTTCAGAATGATTCAAACTGCCCTGATTTTGGTTAATAAAACTTTGTCTTAGTTTTGGCCAGCTTTCTCTAGTAATGCAGACCATCTCTGGTGTATAGTCCATCAAACGGCTTAAATTATTATTGAAAGCTAACTGCATCTCTTCATCGTCTGTTGCACGAGCACAAACAATCTCATAGTCAAATGCCACCACGATGCCCTTAGGACTCGCTGCGACAGGTTCACTAGCTTTGAGCATCGCTCGTTGAGTCACAGATAATGTTTGCAGTAAGTCTTCCCAGACATTTTTCACATTCATTAAATGTGTTCTAGTCGCTTCGTTTAGGACTTGATATACCCGTTCTGTGGGTACACGGAACGAACTTTTTGGCGCTTGTGGTCGTGCTTGTTGACGTGGCGCATCTGCTTCTTTGGTAGTTACACCGTGTTTCTTTAATTCAGCCAGTTCTTTCTTCAGTTGCCCGATTTGATTTTGTAAATCTGCTAATTCTGGATTTCCCTCTGCACTACCACCTTGATTAGTTGTTTCTGGCGTGTTGTGTTTATTAGATTGCACCGTTTTAGCTAATTTGACAGTGGCTACTTCCAGATAGATATTCGCATTGTTGGTAAAGCGGATCTCATTTTGTGTGTCACTTAAAATTTGGATTAGTTGATATATTTTTTCAGCAGGTGTTTGTGTAGCTAGTTCCTTAAATGCTTCTGTCAAAGTTCCTGCTTTTTCTGCTAATAACTTCGGTGCTTGCTGATACATCAGCAAATCTCGACAATATAATAACAAATCTTCTAAGAAACGGCGCGCTTCTTTGCCTTCGCCTAAAATACTTTCCAAGCCTTCTAATGCTCGTTCAACATCACCGGCGACACAACACTGAATATAATGATCCATCATTTCATAGGTTAGGCTGCCTGTCACTTGCATTGCATCTTCCAGTGTTACTTTTTCATCACTAAATGAAATCGTTTGATCCAAGATACTCAAGGCATCTCGCATCCCACCTTCCGCAGCACGCCCAATCACATAAAGGGCTTGTTCCTCATAATCGAGAGCCATTTCCTGCATGATATGGGCCATATGATCGACGATATCTTGCGTACTAATTCGCTTAAAATCAAAGCGTTGCGTCCGTGAGATAATCGTTAACGGAATCTTGTGTGGTTCAGTCGTTGCTAAGATAAAAATAACATTTTGTGGCGGTTCTTCCAAGGTTTTTAAAAGTGCATTGAACGCGCCTGTTGATAGCATATGAACTTCATCAATAATATAAACTTTGTACTCGGCTTGCGTCGGTGCATACTTTGCTTTATCACGAATATCACGGATTTCTTCCACGCCATTATTACTCGCTGCATCAATTTCAATGACATCATTTAAACGACCTTCCGTAATGGCTACACAGGTTTCACAAACATTACAAGGTTCACCATCTTGACTATGTTTACAGTTAATCGCTTTAGCGAAAATTTTTGCGGCACTGGTTTTACCTGTACCACGAGGGCCAGTAAATAAATAGGCATGAGATGTTTTCTTTTGCACTATCGCATTTTTCAGTGTCTGAGTAATTGCTTTTTGTCCTACTACGTCATCGAAACGTTGTGAACGCCAGACCCGATAAAGTGCTTGATAAGCCATTTTTTACCCTCCCTTATTTTTCATTCTTATCTATTATACGTGATTTTTAGTCATTCGGCATCTTTTTTCTTTTAATGAGTCACTGGCGCAACCATTGCTAAAAAAGCCGCTTTTCCTTCACTTGTTTCTGCAAACGCACTGGCTTCTTTTAGTCGCTGTTGATACGCTGAAGCGACCGTTTCAAGCGCCTGCGTTTTCTGGTTGCTCCAAGTCATTAAACCTTGGACTTCTGCTAACGTTAACGAAGGCTTTGCTTGAGGTCGACTAAAAATTAAGTCCATGACATATAAAAGTTCTTTTCGTCGTGCAACGATTTGTATCTCATCCGTTGGCAGTTTCAGCGTTTGCCATTGCTCAAAAATATCATTTGCGGCTTGGGCAACTTCTGACGCATTCGGTCCCTCTAAGCGAAATGTCGCAACTGGCCAATTCACCATTCCTGCGTTGATTAAAGGATAGTTAGCTAACTCAACATATTCTGAAATGCTCGCTTCGGCTAATGCAAATTGTTGCAAACCCGTTTGATAATAGACATGCTCATTTTGTTCAAAGACAGCATCAATCCCAGCAAAATAATGAGGAAAGACCTCAACAATTTTCAACAATTGCTGAAAAGTCTTAACTGAACGTTTCGCTGCCTGATGTTTTTCAAACGCAATCACACCTTGTTGCTGATATTGTGCCTGTTTTACAAAGGAAAACCCCCAGCTTTCGCCATCTAAGTTCATTCGAATCACTCGATGGTTCGTAGTCGCAGGAAATTGCTGACTTCCCTGGTAGCCTTCTGTTGCCATGCACCATTCACAGCGGGGATATCTTTGTGCAGAGAGCGTTGCTTTTGGCGCCTCACTGTGGACCTTATTTGCTAAAAAATCACCATAGACTGTTGAAAAAACAACAGGTTCTTCCTGTTCAATGACCGTACCGTTTTTTTGACAAAGTTGGTAAAAATACTCGGTAGCCTCTTGTGGCTCTTTGGCATAATGTTGTGCAAAAAAAGCATTAACCACAGAAGGTGGCGGTGTCAACAAATCCATCAATTGCACCACGAACTGTTCTTTTTGTTGCTCTGTTTTTACAAGTTGATTGGCACTCGCAATTTGACACAATTGTTCCGCCAAATCAGCGGCGGGTGTTGCCACAGGCCGTATGTCTACTTCGCCTAATTCTTGTTCACCAATCATTGATAATAAACGGTTCTGAAGATATAAGCGATCCAATTCCATCCAACCACCTGCTTGAATAGCAAGTGTGGTAAAATCGGCAATCATTTGACTCGTGGTCATCGATTCATTCCTCCTATTACTTTTCTTGATATCCATGTGGATGAACTTGGTGCCATTGCCAAGCGGTGGCGATAATGTCCTTGA
>NZ_KV805531.1:0-61965 GCF_001811595.1 Enterococcus sp. HMSC078F03
CGCAGCAACTTTTATATCATAACAAACTTTCGTTCGAATGTCAAGAACTTTTTTAAAAAAGTTTTTTCAAGTTGTTTTGCTCGGTCGTTGTTGTCTGTTGCGACAACTTCTATATCTTATCATCTCGTTTGTTATTTGTCAACAACTTTTTTGTTGTTTTTTCAAACTTTTTTCGAGAGATTTGAAATCAAGAATTGTTATTTAATTATTGATTTCTGAATCGCTCAGCTGTGTGACTCGCCTTGCGACATGTAATAATATATCAAGATTTTTATGTTTGGTCAACACTTTTTTTCAAAAAAATTAAAAGAAGTTTTCAATCTGTTTTCATTCTTTTCAATTATTTCGTTTTTAAACTTTTTAAATCCTAATTGTCTATCAAAACAGTTTAATCCCTTGCTAAAAATCGAACAATCTGAATCATATATTTGAAATAGTTCGATTAACTTTTTTACGTACAACATAAAAAAAGAAAGAATCTGTTCGATTATCGACAGATTCTTTCTTTTTTGTTTAAAACATTGGAACACCTTCAATATGATATTTTGACCAAATCGTTTTTAATTCTGCAGGTGCTACCCATGTATAGTCTTTATCCATTTCATTTTTAAGTGCTTGTTCATCCATCTCGAAGACAAACAGCGGAACATTTTCTTTATTGATATGCGCGTTAGTTAATTCTACTAAGCTAATTGAAGTAACGTCCAATTGAACCTCTTCTTTGAACCATTGTAGCATACTAGCTAAACCCGTCATCTCATCAGAAACTTTTGCCATCGCAAACTCAATCGCTTCACCTATTGGATGCATCAAAAATTTTTTACTACCATCGTTTAAGTTCAGTATGATTGTTCCAGCGACTTTTTTGTTAGACACGACATCCACCTCAATTAATTTTTAGATTCACTAACCAAAGAAATTGTAACACACTTTCTGAAAAAATACAGAATTATTTTTCAAGCAATTTATCCATTGCTTCATCAATCCATTCTGGAAGTTCTTTGTCTAAGGTTGCAAAGCCAATTTTTTTATTCTTATCCGTAAAATATTTTTTGCGTCGATGATTCACTGAATGAACTTTGTCTTCAAGGGTCCGTAAAGATAAGCTAATCTTTTGAGAATATTCATCAACATCAATAACTTGAACGGTTACTTTTTGTCCAACGGTTAAGAGTCCATGGATATTTTTGGTAAAGCCAGCTTGTACTTCCGAAACATGAATCAGTCCCTGTGTTTCTTCGTCTAAAGAAACAAATGCGCCATATGGTTGAAGTCCGGTAATTGTGCCAGAAAGTACCATACCAATTTTGTACTTCATCAAATTTCCTCTTTTCATACGATAAATTTCTTTTTCCGTTTCTACTCATTTAAAATAATAGCATTTTTTCAACGTTTGTGCATTATTTCTTCCCTAGTTGTTAAAACTATTGTTTCATCTTTTAAGCAAAATCTACTATACTATAGGAAGTAAGACTTTATATAGAAGAAAAGGAGTTATCTTATGTTTAATTTTAATGAAACCATTGATCGTCGCCACACGAATTGTGTTAAATGGGACACCGTTGAAACGAGTTACCACGAAAAAGATTTACTACCTTTATGGGTTGCTGATATGGATTTCAAAGTGCATCAGCCTATTCTTGATGCTTTGTCACAAGTTATTGAACAGGGTATTCTAGGATATGCAGTGGCACCTAATGAACTGTATCAAGCAATTCAAGATTGGCAACAGCAACACCATCAATTGATTGTTGAAAAAGAAGAAATTTTATTTAATAGTGGCGTGGTACCCAGCTTGGCCACAGCCGTTCAAGCGTATACAGCACCTGCTGATTCTATCATGATTTGTGATCCAGTCTACCCCCCTTTTGCAGATGTGGTAAAACAAAATGAGCGTAGACTTGTGCGACATTCTTTACTAGAAGTTAACGGACATTATGAAGTTGATTTGGTTAAAATGGAACAACAGATAATCGAAGAAAAGGTGAAGCTGTTACTTTTTTGTAATCCCCATAATCCTGGTGGACGTGTTTGGACAAAAGAAGAATTGCTAGCAATTGGCCGTTTATGCAAAAAACACCAAGTAACTGTGGTTAGCGATGAAATTCATCAGGATTTGATTTTCAAACCGCATACCTTCACTTCCTTCACTGTCGCTGATGAAGCATTTAAGGAATTCACTGTTACCTTAACAGCGGCAACGAAAACCTTTAATTTAGCGGGGATTAAAAATTCAATGCTGTTCATTCCTAATGAAAAACTACGGCAATCTTTCGTATCTTTACAAGACAAAAATCATCAAGGCGGTATCAATACTTTTGGCTACGTGGGAACGGCAGCTGCCTATCAAACAGGGGAAGAATGGCTAACGGCGTTACTGGATTATTTAAAAGAAAATATTGATTTTGCCCTTTCCTTTTTCCGTGAAGAGATGCCTAGCGTTCGTGTAATGGAGCCTGAAGGAACCTATCTTTTATGGTTAGACTTTAGTTCTTATTCGCTAACGGATCGGGAACTTCGCGATACCTTAATTCATAAGGGGAAAGTGGTTCTAAATCCAGGAATTAGTTTTGGTCCCCAAGGTTCTCAACACATGCGTTTAAACTTAGCTTGTTCAAGAGAAACTCTCGAAGAAGGCCTTTTACGTATCAAAAAAGCCTTTAATTAAAAACAGCTGTCCTAGTTTTTAGGACAGCTGTTTTTAATTCTTTCTTTTGCGTTTAGCTAAATAAACTCTGACGAACCAGATACCTGAAAATAGAAGTAAAATTTCTCCAATTATTATTGTATAAAATCCTGGTTCATGAACGATTCCTTGCTGATCTACATACGTAAAAAACGTTCCTATAAATGGGAGTATTACTGCAAACAAAGCCAAGGCCATTGGATATCTGTATTTTTCTAACAAATTCGCTTCCTCTCCTTCTATTCTTTCACTCAGTATCCTATAAAGACTTCATTAAAAGAAGCGATTTGGATGCTTTTAAAAAAAGTTAGTCGTTTTAAGAAAAAAATAAAGAGTACCAACGAATTTGTCCCTCGTTGATACTCTCTTTTTCAATTGGTTAAACTTATTCACCAATGATTTCAACTGTGTCCATCACGACGTCAAATGTTGGACGGTCTTGGGCATCCCGTTGGACTCCACCAATTTCATCCACTACATCCATACCATCAACAACATGACCAAAAACAGTATGACGGAAGTCTAACCAAGGTGTTCCGCCTTGTTTGTAGGCTTCAATAATTTCTTCTGGAAAACCAGCATCTTCTAACTGACTCATCATTTGAGCTGGAACATTTTGATTAGTAACAACAAAGAATTGGCTACCATTTGTGTTAGGACCAGCATTTGCCATTGATAATGCGCCACGCAAATTGAAAACATCCCGAGAAAATTCATCCTCAAATGCTTCTCCATAAATACTTTCGCCGCCCATTCCTGTTCCGGTTGGGTCACCGCCTTGAATCATAAAATCAGGAATCACACGATGGAAAATAACGCCATCATAGTAGCCCTTTTTCGCTAATTCAACAAAATTTTCAACCGTTTTAGGCGCTTGTTCTGGGAATAATTGAACAGTGATGTCGCCTCGGTTTGTTTTAATGACCGCTTTTGGGCCTTTAGCATTTTCTAAATCTAATTGTGGAAATTGTGACATGAGAATGTCCTCCTAGATAATTATTTTATAGTTCCATCATATCGAAAAATGCTGAAAATTGCTATGATCTTTTTCCAATGATTAAAGAATGCTTTGATTCGTTAGCCAAACTTGCTTTTTTCGAAAAGCCGTGCTATTTTGTGAAGTGTTCGCAAAACGATCAATAGTTGTCTCAACCCTAAATGAATTAGGAGGAATTTTCAAATGTCTGATGAAAAAGATATTTATGATTTAACGATTATCGGCGGAGGTCCTGTTGGATTATTTGCCGCTTTTTATGCGGGAATTCGTAAAGCAAAAACGAAAATCATTGATAGCCTGCCGCAATTAGGTGGTCAGCTAACAATGCTGTATCCCGAAAAATATATTTATGATATTCCTGGATTCCCTGCTATTAAAGCCGGTGAGTTAATTGCCAATTTGGAAAAACAGATGCAGCCATTTCAGCACGATGTTTGCTTGGAAGAAGAGGTCACACACCTTGCACAGGAAGCAGATGGACTTCTGCGCTTAGACACAACTAAAGGCACACATTATTCTAAAACGGTTATCTTTGCGATTGGTAACGGCGCTTTCCAACCTCGACGTTTAGCTATCGAAAATGTTGAAGCCTTTGAAGGTGAGTCAATCCATTATTATGTGACTGACATGAAAAAATTCGCTGGCAAAAAAGTTGCGATTGCTGGTGGCGGTGATTCCGCAATTGATTGGGCTTTAATGCTAGAAAACGTCGCAGAAGAAGTATCTATTATCCATCGTCGCCCACAATTTCGTGGCCACGAACATAGCGTGGAACAACTGGAAAAATCTAGCGTTTCTATCAGAACCCCTTATATCATTAGTGATATTTTAAAGGAAAACGAAACGTTCACAGGCATCCAATTAACGGAGACAAAAGGTGACCAAACATTGGACCTCCCTCTGGATGATTTAATTATCAATTATGGCTTTACTTCTTCTTTAACACACCTCAAAGAATGGGGATTAGACGTTTCTAGAAATGCTATTAATGTTCATTCCGATATGTCAACTAACATTCCTGGTGTATACGCTGTAGGAGATATCTGTTCCTATGAGGGAAAAGTGAAATTAATCGCTACAGGCTTTGGTGAGGCACCTACTGCCGTAAATAATGCTTTACATTACTTACGGCCCGATACTCGACGTCAACCAGTTCATAGTACAAGTTTATTTGAAAACGGCGTACCTAAATAAGGTTAGCACTGGACTTTAGCAGTTTTTAAGCCAAGGACAAAAATCTAAATCGGATTTTTGTCCTTGGCTTTCTGCTTTACTGAAAAGCCTTTCTTTTTCTCTTTTAAATTTATTTTTGATACAATAAAAAGTGCTAGGAGGAAGAAAGATGAACCAACCAATTATTTATTTAAATGAAGTATTCAACGAAGAACAACTGGAACAAGTCAAAGCTGTGGCACCCAATTATCTAGTTAAAACATCTACCGATTATTTATCCTCTGCTGAAGAAGAGGCCATCGAAATTATGTTAGGCTGGCATAAAGAAATTGGTCCGCGTTTATTAGCCTCTGATACTAGTCACCTAAAATGGATTCAGCTCATTTCTGCTGGTGCTGATTATATGGATTTTGATAAATTAAGAGAAAAAGGCATTCTGTTGTCTAATGGTAGCGGAATCCATAGTGTTTCTATCTCAGAACATGTTTTAGGCGTTTTATTAGCACATACCCGCGGACTGCAAGAAAGTATCCAACAACAAATGCAACACACATGGAATCAAACAGCCCCTTCCTATCAACAACTTTCTGGGCAAAAAATGTTAATCGTAGGCACTGGGCAAATCGGACAACAATTAGCTAAATTTGCTAAAGGTTTAAATCTTCAAGTTTATGGCGTGAATACCTCTGGACATGTGACGGAAGGCTTCATTGAATGCTATTCACAGAAGAATATGAGTAAAATTATCCATGAAATGTCCATTGTTGTGAACATTCTTCCTTTGACTGAAACAACAAAACATTTATACAATCAGGCACTTTTTGAAAAAATGGCTCCTGAAACAATTTTCGTAAATGTTGGTCGCGGCGCCTCAGTAGCAACGAACGATTTGATAACTGCCTTAAACAATAAAACCATTGCTTTTGCTGCCTTAGATGTCTTTGAAGAAGAACCTCTTCCCGAAGATAGCCCTTTATGGGAGATGCAGAATGTTTTATTAACACCTCATATTTCTGGCATGACACCGAAGTTCAAATCAAAATTACTGGCGATTTTTATTCCAAACTTAAATCAATTTGTGACAGATCAAACCCTCGTCAAAAACCAAGTTTCCTTAAAAAAAGGCTATTAACTCAAAAAAGGCCTTCAACCATCTTTCAAGTAATTGCATGGTTGAAGGCTTTTTTTGCTTTTTTTACCAGATAACCTTGAAGTTATCATTTGTCGATGCTTGAATGATTGGATGTTTTTTTAAATATTCTGCAATCAGTTCCGTCATATCAATTTGGATTTCTCGAATAATTTTTTCAGGTTGGAACATTTGATAGTTTCCGCCACCGACTGCACGGTATTGATTTGTCACGATTTCCAAAACATCTTCTGCTTGCACTGCTTTACCATGATAATTAAGTTTCGTCACTCTTTCACCAAACGGTTGTCTTAAATCAAGCGTATACTCAATGCCTTCATACATATCATAATTATAGTATTGTGGTTTTGGATCGACATATTTCGGGTTAAAAATTGGTTGGCCTTTTTCTAACACAAAATAAGTAGCGCTTTGTTCTAACGCTTCACGGAGGTCTTGTCCAGTGACACGCAATACAGCCAAGGTATTTGGATAAATGTAGTTGGTAATGATATCGCGCATCGTAATTTGGTTATTAAACCCTTTGCCTTCATTGTTAAAAAGTGCAGTCCCTGAAATATCCGTTCCGCTTGAAGCCATTTGGACGTTATTAATAAATTCTATATATGGATGTTCTTTGAGGCGTACGGCATTCGGATTTTGAATCGTCATATCCCCTTCCACATTTCCCACCGGTTGGTCAAGCCACTCTTCTACCTCGTCATGTAACGCTGTTGTCAAAGCTAAAATTTCTGCATCTGGTTGTTCGTTCCCAACAGGATGAATAGCTGCATCACTTCCGATAACGCGATAGCCTTTAGCCATAGGTTCAATTTCTAAAGTAATTTCTCCAACAAAAGCTCCTCGAAAACCTGGTTGAATCACAGGTATTCCATTCAGTTTTGTAGCAATTTCTCGATGTTGGTGACCAGTGATTAAGGCATCAATCCCAGGAACTTTTTCCAATAAATCGTAGCCTTCATTTTCTCCTGTTAGTAATTCCGTGGGTTCCCCTGTTTCTAAATCTTTTTCAAAACCGCCATGGTAAGCGACAACAACTAGGTCTGCTTCTTCCCGCAGTTTTGGCACGTATTCCGCCGCTGTTTCAACGACACTTTTAAACGTTAAATCTTTGACTGTTGCCGGCTGTTCCCAATGAGGAATATATTGGGTCGTCACGCCAAGAATGGCTACTTTAACCCCTTGTTTTTCTATGATGACATACGGCTGACCGAAATAAGGTTGTCCATCTTTACCAAGAATATTGGCAGCTAAAACTGGCTGTTGATAACTGGCAATCGTTTCCTTTAAATAATCTAAACCGTAATTAAATTCGTGGTTACCTAAAATGCTAACATCATAATTCATTTGATTAATGATCTTAGTGATGGCAGCCACTGAATGTGTTTCTGCTTTTCTTACGTAGTAACTAAGCGGCGAACCTTGAATAAAATCCCCATTTTCAATTTGAAAAACTGGTCCTTTGGCAGACGCACGTAACTTTTTCAGCATGGTTGCTGCTTTTGCGGTTCCAAAAGGCAAATCCATCTTTTTTTCACTATAACTTGTTGGCATAATGTACCCATGCATATCACTTGTTGCTAAAATTTTTATTTGCATTTTGTTTCTCTCCTTCTTCCGCCCAAAAGAACAGGAAGGTTAGAACACGAGCCATAACGACTCAGATCCCAACCTCCCACGTCTGTTTATTTATTGATTATTGGTTCCATGCTTGTTCAAATTGTGACGTTGCATCTTTCAATAATTTTTTCGTGTCTTTATTTGATGAAGCAAAAATACTTTCCATAATTGTCCGCATTTCATTATAGGCTGAATCAGCATTTTCTTCTACTGGGATAGCGAATAAATCTTTTACTGCGTTTTCAAGTTGTGCAGGTACTTTGGTTGTCTTAGAATTTTTGTACTCATCACTGTGTAAAACAGATTCTAAAATTGGCATATAACCTGTTTGTTGCGCCCAGTACAATTGTGAATCAGGCGTTGCTAAGAATTTCATAAATTCAAATGCCGCTGTCCGTTGTTCTGGCGTAGCACTATCGAACATATAAATATCTGTTCCTTGTTGTAAGTTGATTTTTTCAGGACGTGGTGCAACACCGTATTCATAGCCACCAGCTTCAGCATCTTTTTGAACAAAACCAGCACCAGCAATACTACCGACAAACATTGCTACCTTTTTGTTTGCAAATGGGCCAGATAAATATTTATCTGAACCAGCTGTGCGGAAGTAACCTACTTCGATACCATCACGGTAATAGTCCACGACTTCTTGTGAATCTTTGCTTGTTAAATCTAAGTCTTTATTAAAATCAACGCCTTTGTTTTTCATTCCAATTGCGTAATAGTTATTTAACGAGTCAAAACCAGCACCAACGACTTCTTTGTTGGATTTTTCGTAAATTGTTTTAGAAGCTTCTTTTAATTCCTCTAATGTTTTCGGTACTTCAACACCATATTCTTTCAACAAATCAGCATTATAGAATAACATTTCTGTCGATTTATTAAATGGAATGCCGTATTGTTTGCCGTCGATTTTGGCGCCGTCTAACAATACTTCACGAATTGGCTCTGCATCTTTCCAGCCGATTGTGTCATCATCCATATATGGTTTTAAGTCCACTAACATTTCATCTTGTGCAGCATTCCATAACCAGCCTGGGTACGCTTGCGTAATTGTTGGTAAATCTTTTGGTGAGGTTAAAGTCGAATTGATTTTGGCTTGTAAATCAGGGTAAGCAGATTGATTTTGTAATTCCACTTTAATTTTTGGATTTTCTTTCATGAAGTCTTTCGTTAATTTTGTTAACGCTTCTTCTTGAACCCCATTCATTGCATGCCAGAAAGTGATTGTCGTATCTTCCTTCACTTCTTTCACAATATCGTTTGATTCTTTAGCCCCATTACCGTTACCACAAGCCCCCAATGCGAAAATAGCTGCGGTTGCTAACACTGTTGTTGCTAGAGTTTTGAACTTCATTTTTTTCTCTCCCTTAAAAAAATTTATAAAACAATTTGTTCGCCACGTTCTGGCAATATTCTTTCACCATACGGGTTTTCCAGTTTTTCTGGTTTTAACGTATGGATTGGAACCAATACTTGAGGTTCAATCAATGCAATAATTTTATCCAGATCTTCTGGAATTGCATGTCCTGAACAAGCTAAACGGACAAAAGTAATGTCTTTTTTAGCCAACAAATCTAAAAACACGCGATACTGTGGATCAAAGTCTCCTAACGGTTGCGCATCACTGTGAATGTATAAACTACCTTCTTGGAGGTTGTCAAACTGGTTCACAACTTGCCACAAATAGTCTGTTTTGTCCTTTAGTAACGTGTCATACGGGATTTCTAACGCTGGATTCAATTCTGGTATTTTACCAGATTCAGCATAATAATAACGAACTTCTATTCCAAATACTTCAAGTAACAACGCAGCCATATTTGCTTCTAAAACGACTGTACGTGGTGACTTTTCAATAATCTTAGCAAAACGTTCCACGTTTGCTGGATAACCATTAAAGGTAATTTGTCGATTCGGGTTTTCTAGTTCTAAACGAACCAAGTGCTGAACAAGATCTTCTTCACTGACAACCGCTATTTGCGCTGGATCTGGTTCACGTTCTGGGAAGCTAATGCTTACGCCTTCCATCATTAATAATTCAGTATGTTTGGCTTTTTCACAAAAAGCTAAAGTCTCTTCACGATTATGGCCATGTAAGCGCAAATCACCTGTGTATGTGATGAAATGGTCAGGCGTGCGAATCAGTAATGCCGAAGCACCGTACGCATCATGATCAACAGGTACGATTTCCACTGAAATTTCGCCAACTTTAATCACATCGTTTTTATTAAGACCAATCATTTCTCGGGTAAAATTCTTTTCTTCAAACGGTGATGGAATCAAAAAATCACCTTTGCGATTTAAACTATTTAGAATCATTTTCGTTTCTTTTAGGGTGTACAACGGAACAGCTGGGTCTAAATAATTAATCATGCGTGAATGATCTAAATGGGCATGAGATAAGAAAACAGCTGTGTGTTGATACTCTTTGTCTTCTGCACCATGATATTCATAACCTAAACGTGGATCATATAAGTCTTTTAATTCTGGCACTAAACGATTATTAATTAAGGTTTCAATGTGATCATCGGGCAAATCTAATTCTGGTCGAAATTCTGTACCAAAATCAAAGAAGATGTGGGCATCTTTATACGCCACTTCAATCACGGTTCCTCCAATTGTTAAAATGCCACTGTGAAAAGTCACAGTTGTTTTAGCCTTTGATTCCATTTTTTGCAACTCCTCTGATAATTTCTTTTCTGAAAATCAAGTAAATAATTAAAATTGGAATAACGGTTAATGTTGCAGCAGCCATTTGTAAATGTACGTCACTACCGCTCTCTGTCGCAAAGGCCGATAGTCCATTATTCAATAGACGGTATTTTTTCTCGTTCGTCACCAACAATGGCCACAAGAAAGAATTCCAACTAGAAATGAATGTTAAAATCCCTACTGTTACTAACGCTGGTTTTGACATTGGTACTAAAATACGCCAAATATATTCTAAATCACTAGCGCCATCAATCTTGGCAGCCTTGTAAAAAGTATCAGGAATACCTTTTAAATACCCGTTTAAATAGTAAATATAAAAAATACTAGTTAAAAATGGAATAATTAAGGCGCTGTAAGTATTTAACAAACCTAATTGCGCAATCGTTTGATAATTGGTAAAGATAATAGATTCATATGGAACCATTAACAACGAAATCATCAAAGCAATGACCACATTTTTAAAACGGAACTTCAAACTCGTTAACGCGAATGAAGCTAAAACGGCGGTGACTACCGTAGCAATCGTTGTAACACCTGAAACAAAGACTGTGTTCAAGAAATACCGAAGAAAGGGTGCTTTTTGAAAGACCTCTGTGTAGTTTTGCCATTGTGGTTGTTTCGGAAACATGGTTGGCGGCATGCTGGTCGCTTCAGAATAACTCATTAAACCAGCTAAAATCATATAGACAAATGGAAATAACGTAATAACGGCTAAAATGCCTAAGAAAACAAATGCGATAATCGTTAAAACTTTTTTCATTGGCTTATTGCCCCACTTTCTTTAAGAGTTTATTTTGTAAGAAAGTGACCACTAAAATAATCACAAATAAAATCACTGTGGCGGCCATCGCAATTCCGGGACGCCCTGCAATGTGGAATTTGTCATAAATATAGTACACTGCGGTTGTGGCACTATTGGCAATCCCCGCACGACCACCGAATAAAGCATAAACTTGTGTATAAACTTTAAAGGCGCCAATTAAATTGACCGTTAATAAAAAGGCAATGGTCGGGACTAGTTGCGGAAACGTAATACGTCGGAAAATTTCGCCGTCTGAGGCACCAAACATTTTCGCTATTTTAAAGTGTTCTTCATCAATATTTCTCAAACCCGCCAACAAAATAATAATATTAAATGCTAAACTCGTCCAAACCCCAAAAATAATCAATGTTGGCATACTCATTTGAACATTATCTAGCCAGTTGACAGAAGGAATGCCGAAAAAACCTAAGACGTAATTGACAATTCCATAATCGCCATTAAAGAAGTAACGGAAGACAATCCCAATGGCAATCGTACTCGTTACATAAGGCATAAAGAAAATCGTTTCAAAGAAACTCTTATGTTTAACTTTTTCAAAGATAATCCAAGCAATTGCTAGGGAAATTATCAAGGCAATCGGTACCACAGCAAATGCATAGAGCGCTGTATTTTTTAACGCTTTATAGAAGATTGGATCATTCAATACACGTTGATAATTTTCTAAACCAGCGTAGCGTTGGTTAATTAAGGAACCTTTTTGGAAGCTCATCCACAAAGAACGAAACAGCGGATAAACGCTAAACAGTAAAATGATTCCTAATGATGGCAGAAGGAAGAGCCATGCTTTTGGTTGATTTTCTGGATTGTATTTTTTCATTAGTAAACCCGGTCTCCCGCTTCGTTAAAGATAAATACTTTTTTATATGAAAAATCAAAAGATAAAGTGTCTCCTTCTTCAATCGCTTCTTCTACACTTACAATTGATTTCACTTGTTCATTTCCTAATGTAAATCGTAAAATACGTTCTCGACCAATCAATTCCACTAAATCTGTCGTTGTGGTAAAGAGACCTGTTTCAGCTGGTACCACATCTTCTGGACGAGAAGCAAACGTATATTTCCCATCAGTCATCGGCATTTTAAAGCGTGCTTGCTCAAAACGCTCAAGCGGAATTTCAAAACTTTCATGGTACATTTTGCCGTCTTTCACTTCAACAGACAATAAATTAATAATTGGGTTACCTATGAACTGAGCAACAAATAAGTTATTTGGTTCTAAGTAAAGGTTTTGAGGTTCATCATTTTGTTGAATAACCCCTTCGTTTAATAAAATAATTTTATCACTGATTGATAGCGCTTCCTCTTGGTCGTGCGTTACAAAGATTGTTGTAATGCCTACTTCTTTCACCAAGCGGCGGATTTCTTCACGAATTTTCAAACGCAAACGTGCATCCAAGTTACTTAAAGGCTCATCTAATAATAAAACATCTGGTTTTTGAACTAACGCCCGGGTAATCGCAACACGCTGTTGTTGACCACCAGAAAGTGTGCCTGGCTTTTTATGGCTTAACTCTTCAATATTCGTTAGTTTCATATATTCTTCGGCAATAGCTTGTGCCTCTGCCTTGGGAACTTTCTTACTTCCTACCGTCAAAGGAAACATTACGTTTTCTAAAACAGTCATATGTGGATATAAGGCATAGTTTTGAAAAACGAACCCGATGTTCCGATCTTTTGGTGCTGTTTTGACAACCGATTGCTGTCGAAACTGAATATCTCCATCACTTGGATGTAATAAACCTGCAATTAAGTTTAAAATTGTGGATTTCCCACACCCACTTGGTCCTAACAAACAAACCAAGTCCCCTTGCTCAATCGTAAAATTGACCGATTTTAACGCTTCAAACCCATTATCGAATACTTTTTTCAAGTCGATAACTTCTATCATGACCCAACCTCCAAAAAAACATTTAATAGCATACCTTTTGATTTTAACATTTATTTCTTGCAACCGCGAGAGCAAAGCTGTTTCATTAAGATAAAAATAGGTAAAGTTAATGTATTTTTTATGTAAAAAATGTTGTTTTTCTGAAAAGCCTGTTTACACTTTTTTTAACGCATAACAAAAAAGCAGAGAAAAATTCTCTACTTTTTTGGTTATTTTTTAGAATCTTTTTCTGATTCCTTTACAATATAAATTGGTCGTTTTTTCGTTTCTAAGAAAATTTTGCCGATATATTTGCCAATAATTCCTAAACATAAGAGTTGCAAGCCACCTACAAAAAGTACAATACAAACCATTGAAGGCCAGCCGCTTGTTGGATCACCATTAACTAATGTTCGAAAGATAATCACTAACATTGCTAGTGCAGAACCAATACACGAAAAGGCGCCAACGTATGAAGCAATATTCAATGGTGTTTCTGAAAAATTGACAATCCCGTCAATTGAATAACTTAATAGACTCCAGAAAGACCAAGAGGTTTCTCCAGCAATTCGTTCTCGATTTTTAAATTCAATATATTCTGTTTTAAAGCCGACCCAACTAAAAATCCCTTTTGAAAAACGATTATACTCAGATAACTCTAAAATCGCATCGACCATTTGTCGGGTCATGACACGGAAGTCACGGGCACCATCCACCATTTCTGTCTCAGCAATTCGATTAATGAGTTTATAGAACATCCGAGCAAAAAAGCTACGAATGGGCGGTTCGCCGTCTCTTGTTATGCGTCGTGTGCCAACACAATCTAAATCTGTACTGGTTTCAATCATCTCAATCATTTGAGGTAATAACTCAGGCGGGTCTTGTAAATCAACATCCATGACTGTCACCAAGTCACCTGTTGCTTCTTTTAAACCAGCGTATAAACCTGCTTCTTTCCCAAAATTTCGTGAAAAAGAAAGATAACGGACCTTCTCTGGATGTTCGCGATAAAGCTGTCTTAAAACAGCTAACGTCTTATCTTTTGAGCCATCATTCACAAATATATATTCTACTGAATGAGACAGTTGCTGGCTAATTTTTTCTACTTCTTCAAAAAACAGCGGAATCGCTGCTTCCTCATTATAACAAGGGACAACAATTGATAACATTTTATTTCCTCCACACTTCAGTTAATTATCATTATACCATATAATAGCCTTATTAAATAACGATATCCAACTAAAAATAACTTAAATAGAAAGAACCTGAGAAAAAATCCAAAACGATTTTTTCTCAGGCTGACTAGCGGTTAAACGAAAGCAACAGAAATAGTCCTACGCACTATTTCAGCCTCTTTTGTTTAGCACTAAAATTATTTTGTTAAATCTTCTTGGTTTGCTTCAAATTGATAACGCGGTTCATCATTCTTTTCATCATAATCAACAATCAAATCATAGCCTTTAAAGAACCAATCATCTGTTTCTTCAATAAAATAGGTAATCCCATCTAGGTTCTCTTTAATCATTGGCTCATCTGGCGCTTCTACAGACATCGCAATGGAAAAACCATCATGAACAGGTGTTTTTCCGTAAATTTTTCCGAAAAAACGAATGCCTGTCTCAGGCTGAACCCCGGTTTCTTCTTTAAACCATTGTTGGGCTTTCGGTGTCACTTCTAATTTCATTCTTTGTTCCTCCTTCACATCTCTGTCGCCATTTATTGTAGCACAGCGCAGTGCTTTTAGAGAATAAAGTGCTTAGCCATTCATTTTTTCATCTAATAAATCAACATCTGCGGTATCACCGATAACTAATAAATTATCGTTTTCTCGAACAATTTCAGAAGCATCTGGCGAAGCAATTACTTCTGTTTTCGAGCGGCGAATCGCTACCACAGTTAAACCAAATCGTTGACGGAAATTTAATTCTGCTAAGGTTTTATTGTAAAATTTAGGATTGGTGACCCTAACCTCAGCTAATGAAAATTCGCTAGATAATTCAATATAATCTAAAATATTGCGTGAAACAAGTTTGTGAGCAATTCGAATACCCATATCTCGCTCTGGGTGAACGACCATGTCTGCCCCAATTTTATCTAAGACACGGGCATGATATTCATTGACTGCTTTGGCTAAGACATTGGGAACCCCCATCTCTTTAACCATTAGCGTCACTAAAATACTCGCTTGAATATCTTCACCAATTGCCACCACTACGTGATCAAAATTCCGAATCCCTAAAGAACGCAACGTCATTTCATCTTGGGCGTTAGCCACCACTGCATGCGTTGCAATATTCATATATTCATTGACACGGTCTTCACTGCTGTCAATGGCCAAAACTTCTTGACCAGCTTCCACCAAAGTTTGGCATATGCTGCCGCCAAAACGTCCTAAACCAATAATTGCAAAATTTTGTTTCATTTCTTCTGACCGCTCCTGTCTGTTCGTTAAAATTAGTATAACAAATCCATAAATAAATTCCTAGAAGGATTTCCTAGAATTTATTTATGGATTTATCTGATATTTATTTGGCTAAACCATGTTGAAAAGCATAAATCGCCGCTTGGGTCCGATCATCCACATCTAGTTTTGCTAAAATGTTTGAAACATGTGTTTTAACTGTTTTCAAAGTGATAAAGAGTTCATCAGCTATTTCCTGATTACTTTTACCTTGTGCAATCAACATTAAAATTTCGTGTTCTCGATTTGTCAAATCTTCATGCAACACCGGCTCTTGTTTTTTTGTTAACCGTTCCATCATCTTATGCGTCACTTCAGGTTCCAACACACGCTCTCCGCGATAAGTCGCCCGAATTGCATCAGCAATCTCATGTGCTGTTGATGTTTTTAATAGGTAGCCCGCTGCACCAGCTTCAATCGCCGGATACACTTTCTCATCATCAATAAAACTCGTCACAATAATAATCTTGGCTTCTGGCCAATCTTTCAAGATCGCTTTTGTTGAATCAATGCCGTCCATTTCTTCCATTACCAAATCCATCAAAATAACATCTGGACGTAGTTCCAATGCTTTTTCATAGCCAATCTTACCGTTTTCTGCTTCGCCTACGACTTCTATATCCTCTTGAATAGATAAATATGATGAAACGCCTAAACGGACCATTTCATGGTCATCCACTAACATTACTTTGATCACTTGCAGTTTCCTCCTTTATGACAGGAACTTTAATTTCAACGCTGGTTCCCTGCCCTTTAAAACTAATAATTTTAACTGTACCGCCCATGCCGACAACACGTTCTCGAATATTATTTAAGCCATAACTACCGGCTTTATTACTTTGTTCCTTCATATCAAAGCCGACACCATCATCAACAATACGCAATAACACGTTTTTATCAACTTGGTGTAAATATACCTCTAATTCCTTTGCTTTAGCATGTCTTAAGGTATTTGAAAGTAACTCCTGCACAATTCGGAAAAGATGATCCTCAATGCTGCTATTTAAATGAACATCTTCAACATCCCAAATCAATTCAATTTTAATTTTTGTTTGTAGTTCTTTCAGTAATTGTTCAATACCTTTACGCAAACTTTTTCCTTCTAGACTGATAGGACGCAAGTGCAATAGTAACGCGCGCATTTCCGATTGGGAGGCATTAATGATTTCTGCCACCATGGCTAGTTGTTTACGATATGGTTCCGGGGTTTCTGTTCGTTGTGCTTGTTCATTTAAGGCAGACAACATCATCATGGCTGCAAAAAGTTGTTGACTGACTGAATCATGCAACTCCCGCGCCAAACGATGCCGCTCGTTCTCTAAAATTTCTTCTTTTGTTTGCCCATCCATTAATTGCGGCCGACTGTTTAATAATTGCAATTCTTTAGACATCTCTAATAATTTATTTTTAATCGACCAAATATCTTGTTCGACTTCGGTTAGATAATGATCTTGATTTTCACTGGTCGTTGGTTTGTTTAAGACTGGACTTTCATAATTGCCATTGGCCAATAACCGAAGTTTTTCTTCAATCCGTCCATATTGCCCTTTTTGAACCAATGAAATCAGTAAAAAGGTCAATAAGCCTATTAGTAAGGATATGAGAACAATGTGCACAATTAGTGGTAGATAAAAGACTTTTCTCTGAAGAAGCTCTAATAGCCACCGGTTTTGTTTAATCGAATGAAAATATGAAAACAATGTAATTAAGATAACAATAAAGGTGCTAAGGGACGCATATAATGAAATCATGCGTCTTGAAATCCGATCGGTCATACACGGATCACCTCAACATCTCCTACTAAAGTGTTCGTCATAATTTTCAAACGACGAAGATTGGTATCATAATCATTGCTGTAAATTTTTAATGATTCGTTTTTCAATTGATATTTTTCTTCTTCAAAACGTACCGTTCCGTAAAAAGTTGAATGTTCTAACAAAATAGCTACACCTAACGGCACTAGAATTCGCGTGCGGCCAAAACCTTTACGAATAATAATAATATTGTCTTCTTTCGGTAGTAGCGTATTACCTAAATCAATAATGGTGTCCCCAGAGATTAAATCAATATTGATGTCATCCCATTCATAGATATTGTTACCAATGCGTTCGTTGGCAAACCAGCGGCGTTTAAATCGTTTGCCATTTTTAGGTTCTTTTGCCGCCGTCTCTACCATAATCATTTGTTTTTTACGCCAAGGTGCTCGTTCAGCTATATCCACGCCTGAAATCTCAAAGCCTTTTAAGCCGATAAAGAGTACGCCAAAAATCAACATAAACCAAACAGCCGTGCTGTTCATTGCACCAATGACAATAAAAACAACGCCGAGGACGAATTGAAAGTTGTTAAAATGTGTTTTAGATGCTTTCCTGGAAACGTAGGCCACAAGTAAAACGCCAATTGTTAATAAAACAGCTAATCCAGGATTATGTACAATTTGCCATAACGCCAGAATAAAAAGTAATGCTTCTGCGACGATAAAAAAGCGCCAAGGGTTATTCATAGATTTGCCTCCTCCCTCTGTCATTTATTTTACTCGTTTATTTTATTTAATCATAGTGGTTTGCGCCTCAGGTTACCATAGGACTTTAGCCCTAAATGTCATAGATTGCGAAAGGACAGGCCTTGGAAGCTGCCTGCCCTGCTCAATTATTTAGTTTGCTTCAACTTTTGTAATTTTAACTGTCATGTCGCCACCAGGGGTTGCAATAATCACTTGATCGCCTAATTGTTTACCAATTAAGGCTTGCGCAATCGGTGAATCGTTAGAAATTTTACCAGAAAATGGATCGGCTTCGGCACTTCCTACGATTGTGTATTCCTCTTCTTCTCCATCAGGCAATTCTTGGAAAGTAACTGTTTTACCGATGGAAACTTCGTCTTGGTCCACGCCATCATTGTCGATGATTTCTGCAAAACGAATCATATTTTCTAACGTTGTAATACGTCCTTCAACGAAAGCTTGTTCATCTTTAGCTGATTCATACTCTGAGTTCTCTGAAAGATCCCCAAAGCTACGAGCGATTTTAATACGCTCTACGATTTCTTTACGTTTAATTGTTTTTAATTCTTCTAGCTCTTGTTCTAATTTTTCTTTTCCTTCAAGAGTCATTGGATATACTTTTTCTACCATGTTAATTCTCCTTTTTCGCTTAACGATACGTAGTTCTTGGTTGGTTATTGAAAAAAATTCCGCTTTCAATCCACAAAAGAGTACCACGCTTTTTCTAAATTGTAAATATAATTATTGAATTTTTGTGATTTTGCTAAATTTTATTTATATAAATTTCTAGTTGCTACTCTTTCCCTCTGTTAAACAGATTACTTTTTGAGTATCTAAAAGCTTGGTGAATCATACAAAATTGATTCACCAAGCTCTTTTATGTTTTCATTTTATTCACTACTTGAATTATTGACATACTGATCTACTAATACTTGATGTTCTTCATATGTTTTTGAGAAGTATACTTTTCCTGTAGAAATATCTGCTACAAAGTATAAATAGTCACTTGGTGTCGGATTCAAGACTGCTTTAATTGACTCCTCACTTGGGCTATCTAATGGTCCTGGTCCATAACCAGTATTTTTATACAAGTTATAAGACGAGTCCACTTCCAAGTCAGCATACGTTACAGTTTCTTTGTGTTCTCCTAGAGCATACAAAATAGAAATATCTGATTGGATTGGCATATCGGCAGCCAAGCGGTTAAAGAATACTTGCGCAATTTGTTTGCGGTCTGCTTCTTTGACTCCTTCTTTTTCAACCAATGAAGCTAACGTTAAGACTTGCTGATTGGTTAAATTCTTTGCATGAATTGTCGGCGTATATTGTTCCATTACTGTGTTCATTTTAGCAACCATCTGTTCGACAAATTCAGGAAGTGTTGCTTTTTTGTAGTAATCATAAGTCGCTGGGAATAAATAGCCTTCTAAGCGATAACGAACACCTTCTGCGGTTGCAGCACTTTCAAGTAAATCAGGATACTTAGCCTTCATTTGATTGAAGAAGTCCTCGTTTTTCATTAATGCAATGAAATCTGCTTTCTTGAAATCCGTATTTTTTTCAATGGCTTCGCCAATTTTATCTATATCGTAGCCTTCAGGAATCGTTACTTTGCCATCTGCGATTTTAGTTGGTTCTGGCGTGCCTCCTTCTTTTAGCATTTCACCAATTTCATCGAGTGTCATGCTTGGAGACATTTGATAATAGCCCGCTTGAAAATCTGTTAAGTTTTTAAATTTTACGTAGTAGTTAAAAACCATTCCGCTTTTAATGACGTTGCTTTCTTCTAAAACCGCAGCAATTTGCTTATTAGAAGATCCTTCTGGGATATGCACTTGAACAAGCTTCTTATTGTTCTTGTCTAGTGGTTGTAGCCCAGCGTCTACATATTTATAAAAAGTAAACCCAAAGATTGCCATCATTAAAACCAATACAGAAACTACAATTAACACGATACGACCGACTAAACGATCTTCTTTTTTACGTGTTTGTTTTTTTGTATTTGTTGGCTTTTCGTCTGTTTCAATCGGGGTTGGCTCTTCGACTGTCTGTGTTGTCTTGTCTTTCCCACGTCTTCGAGCAGCTCTAGAACCTGCACGTGTTTGTGTTGTGCGGCTCGCTGTTTCTTGTGATTCATCAGATGAAGGTTGGGGAGACCTATCATTTTTTTCAGAGGAATCAGGTTGATCGCCATCATTTCTACCTTTTAAAGACCCAGTTACTTGATCTCTAAGCGAAGATTTGGGATCTTGGTTATTTTGGTTATCATTAGCCAAAACTAACCCTCCTTACTATTCTATCGTTTATGACTGAAACTATTATACATGAAACCTCTTTAAAATTAAATGTTTTTAATAAAAAGACCGTCATTCCCCGATAAAAAATTCATCATTGACAACGTTTAAAGCCTATGATGGCGCTTTTCTATTGAAACGATAATAAATCTTAAAATCCTCCTAAATTTATCGAAAATCCATTTTCTATTAGGAATTTTGTAGCAAAATAGCACCTAAGTCTTTAGGCGATTGTACTAGGAATGTCGCTCCCGCCTCTTGTAACTCTGTTTCTTCACCAAATCCATACAAGACACCTATACTATCTAAGCCATTTTGTTGAGCACCAAGAATGTCATGATTACGATCACCAACCATGATAATCGCTTCTTTGGTTGGGTCTAATTGAGCTTCCGTTAATGCATACTGAATCACATCTGCTTTTTTAGAACGATGACCGTCCATACTCGCTCCATAGATGCCTGTAAAATAACGATCTAAATCAAAATGAGTAATAATCTTTTTAGCAAATTCTTCTGGCTTGGAAGTCGCAATGTATAACTTTGCTCCCGCTTCCTTTAACCTTGTTAGTACCTCTTGGATCCCTGGATACACATGATTTTCAAACATACCTTTTCTCTGATAATACGCTCGATAATGACTCACGGCTTGTTGCGCTGCTTCAGCTGAAGGCGCCATGTGCAAAAACGACTCATATAAAGGCGGTCCTATGAAAGAACGTAATGTCTCCTCGCTAGGAGCTGGCCAGCCTAATTGTTCTGTTGCGTACAAAATAGAACGCATAATGCCGCTACCAGAATCCGTAATTGTGCCATCTAAATCAAATAAAATCGTTTGATACATCTTCACTTCACTACTTTCTAGCATTTTTGTCTAATTGATTCTTCAAAATAAGATACGCAAAAGAAGCACCTTTTCAGCGCTTCTCTGCCTTTTTATTTATTTTGCTGTAAACGTATCTGGTTTTTTATCTGACTGCTGCATTTCATAGGCAATGGCTTCAACGATTCGATGGCTAGCTTGACCATCCCCATACGGATTTTGTGCATGCGCCATCGCGTGGTAAGCATCAGAATCAGTCAATAATGTTTTCGCCTCTTGATAGACTACTTGTTCGTCTGTACCAACCAATTTCAATGTTCCTGCCGCTACGCCTTCTGGACGTTCCGTTGTATCTCGTAAAACTAAAACTGGCACACCTAAGGAAGGGGCTTCTTCTTGCACACCGCCAGAATCAGTTAAAATTAAAGAACTTTTTGCTGCAAAATTTTGAAAATCTTTGACGTCCAATGGTTCAATTAAATGCACACGAGCTAATTCACCTAAATGTTCCGCTACTATTTCACGGACTTTGGGATTTTTGTGCATAGGGAAAATGACTTCAATTTCTGGATGTTCCATTACAAGTCGACGAACAGCTTTAAACACATTTGCCATTGGCAGGCCTAAATTTTCACGACGATGCATTGTAATTAGCACGATGCGTTGGTCTGTAGGGATTTTTTCCAATAAATCATTTTGATAGTGGGCATCAACAGTGTACGCCATCGCGTCAATCGCTGTATTGCCAGTTACATAAATATGTTCTTCTGGATGATTTTCTTTGATTAAATTGTCCTTACTTTGAGTGGTTGGGGCAAAATAAATATCAGTTAACACATCTACCAGTTGACGATTCATTTCTTCCGGAAACGGAGAATATTTTTGCCAGGTCCGTAATCCTGCTTCCACATGTCCCACCGGAATCTGTTGATAAAAAGCAGCCAATGCAGCCGCAAATGACGTGGTTGTATCGCCATGAACCAAGACAATATCCGGCTGTTCTGTCACAAGAACCTCAGTTAATAAATTCAAAACACGACTTGTAATATCTGTTAAGGTTTGCCCATCTTTCATGATATTTAAATCATGATTCGGTGTAATTTGAAAATCTTCTAACACTTGATCCAACATTTGGCGATGTTGCGCTGTTACGACTACTACAGAGTCAAATCCTTCACTTTGCTCTTCTAAAACTTTGATTAAGGGCGCCATTTTGATCGCTTCTGGCCGCGTTCCAAAAACCGTCATTACTTTAATTTTCTTCATCATTTTCCTCCTAATTCTATGTTAGTTTCGGGTATTTTTGTTGGCGAAATTCTTCTGCTCGTTGAACGTAATGTAAGGCGTTCGTATGATTACTGGCTATTTCTGTTGCCGTTAACGGACGGATAACCTTCGCGGGTCGACCAAATGCTAAAACATTTGGCGGGATAATTTTGCCTTCCGTCACTAAAGAGCCCGCACCAATCAGGCTGTTTTCTCCAATAATAGCGTTATTTAGAATGGTTGAACCCATGCCAATCAAAGCACCATCACCGATTTTACAACCGTGTAACATGCATTGATGACCCACTGTTACATACTTGCCTACAATTGTCGGGGCATCTTCATCAACATGAATAATCGTGCCATCTTGAATATTACTACCTTCACCAATGGTAATTGTGTTACTGTCACCTCTTAAGACCGACTGAAACCAAATATTACTATCCTTCGCTAGTTGTACGTTTCCATAGACATCTGCACTAGCAGCAATAAAATACTCTTTTTTCAAACCCTGTCACCTCTTTTCATTAAGTATAGACAAGAATTACTCACTTTCATAGTAAAAAAGACAAGAAAGAGGTCGGGACAGAAGCGTTTAACTCCGAGAAATAAGAAGGAATTTCCGAAAATTGTTCTATAATTTTTGGAGAATTTCGGCTTATTTCCGAAGGAGTTGCTTCTGTTCCAGCCGTTTATCAATTTTTAAGCCTGGGACAAAAATCCAAAGTGATTTTTGTCCCAGGCTCTTTTTTATTCCTCATAGTCGCCTTCTTCAGCGAATTGACTATTGTATAGTTTTTCATAGAAGCCACCTTGTTCCAGCAACTCATGATGCGTACCTTTTTCAATGATTTCTCCTTGTTTCATAACAAGAATTAAATCAGCTTCACGAATAGTTGATAGGCGGTGGGCAATAACGAAACTCGTTCGTCCTTCCATAACACGATCCATTGCTTTTTGAATTAAGGCTTCCAAGCGTGTATCGACTGAACTAGTCGCCTCATCTAAAATCAAAATTTTCGGATCAGAAATTACCGCTCGGGCAATGGTCAACAATTGTTTTTGACCAAGGGAAACGTTATCTCCCTCAGAATTGATTTCCATTTCATACCCGTCTGGCATTGTCCGAATGAAGTGATCCACATTGGCCGTTTTCGCTGCATCCACAACTTCATAATCCGTGGCATCCAACTTCCCAAAACGAATGTTATCTGCAATGGTACCTTTATACAACCAAGCATCTTGCAATACCATTCCAAATACAGATCGGACATCACTACGGTTCATTTTTTTCGTGTCAATACCATCAATTTTAATGGCGCCTTCTGTTACATCATAAAAACGCATCAGTAAGTTGATTAAGGTTGTTTTCCCAGCGCCAGTTGGTCCCACAATCGCAACCATTTGGCCCGCATCAACTTTAAAGTTCAAATTACGAATTAACGGTTTTTCTGGGTCATAACTAAAGCTGACATTTTCAAATTCAACAGAGCCTAAAATAGGTTCTTGCAAAGGAACATCTTGATCGTTAAGTTCTTCTTCTGGTTCATCTAGGATTTCAAAAATCCGCATGGTCGAAGCTGAAGCGCTTTGTAAAGCTGCAGACAATTGCGTAATATTCCCCATTGGTTGGCTAATTTGCCAAATATATTGAATAAACGCTTGTAATTGCCCCACTACGATCACACCAGCAACCACATAGTAACTACCAAGGACAGCTACCCCGATATAGGTCCCATAAGCGGTCATTTGAACCAATGGCAACATTAATCCTGAGATAAAGGATGCTTTGAAACCAAAACCATTTAAGCGATGATTGACTTGTTTAAAGCCTTCAAGGGTTTCTTTTTCCCGACCATATAGTTTTAAGACACTGAACCCAGTCATATTTTCTTGAACATAACCATTTAAGTCTCCTAAAGAATTTTGCATTCCTTGGAAATATTTCTGGGAGATTTTAACAATTGTTCTGGAAATAATCAGAGACAACGGAATCATAATCACTGAAAAAACCGCCATCAGCGGATTGATTAAGAACATCATCACTACAGCCATCACAATCCCTAAGACTGCTGAAACAATGTTGATAAAACTTTGTTGCATCGCATTGCTGACAGCATCCACATCGTTCGTCACCCGTGACAAAATATTTCCTTGTTGGTTCTTATCAAAATAAGAAACTGGCAAACGATTGATTTTTTCTTCAATATCTCGACGTAAATCGCGCATGGATTGTTGAACGACATTCGTCATTAAAAAGCCTGACAAAAATTGTGCCACACAATAACCTGTTCCCACAACTAAAATCCAAATTAAACATTGGATTACATAATCAAAGTTGATTGATTCACCGGCCGCAATATTACGGCTAATTTCTGTCGTTGGTAATCCAGTCAAATAAGGCAACGCTGCATTAAAGGCAACGGTTAATATTGTAAATAAAATAACTAAATAAAACGTCAGTCGGTACGGTTTAATATAGCGACCGATTCGTTTCATAGAAGAAAAGGCGTGTTTCATGCTAATTCCTCCTCTGACAATTGAGAAGCCGCAATATCATAGTAAATTGGACAAGTCTCAAGTAATTCACGATGTGTGCCAATTCCGACCACGTCGCCTTCGTTTAAAACAACAATGCGGTCCGCATGCATAATTGTTCCAACACGTTGTGCCACAATTAAAACAGTGGATTCTGTTGTTTCTTTTTTCAGACGCGCTCGTAAATTTGCATCTGTTTGATAATCTAACGCAGAAAAACTATCATCAAATATATAAATTTCCGGATTGCGAATAATCGCCCGTGCGATAGCTAAACGTTGTTTTTGACCACCAGAAAAGTTCGTGCCACCTTCTGAAAGAGGTTCATCATAGCCTTGCGGTTTTTGTGAAACAAATTCTGTTGCTTGAGCAATGTCAATTGCTCGTTCCATTTCTTCTAACGTCGCATCTTCCTTACCGTAGCGAAGATTATCAGCAATTGTACCAGTAAAAAGTAACGCTTTTTGTGGAATATAGCCAATTTTATTGCGTAATGCACTAAGTTGGTAATCTTTTACGTTCACTCCATCGATTAAAATTTCACCTTCTGATACATCATAAAACCGTGGAATCAATTGAATTAATGTTGATTTCCCACTACCTGTGCTCCCAATAAAGGCCACTGTTTCACCAGGTGACGCCTTAAAACTTACATTGCGGATAACTGGGCTTTCCGCATGTCCAGGATAGGCAAAGGTTACATTTTTAAACTCTAGATAGCCTTTAGTAGCTGTTTCTGTTACGCCTTCTTCTTCACGAATAGCTGGTTCCATGTCTAAGGCTTCTTGAATCCGTGAAGCCGAAACCGCAGCCCGAGGATACATCATAAAGACACTGGCAAATAACATAAACGAGAACAGCGCATGGAAAATATATTCAATAAAAGCTATTAAATTCCCAACTTCTAAATCCCCGTGGCTGATTTGAACAGTCCCGCTCCAAATGATTAAGACCATCACAATATTAAATAAGAAAAAGAAGCCTGGTTGGGCTGCTGCCATTAAACGAAACAAACTTTTTGAACTTTTAGTGTAAGTTTCATTGACTTTATTAAAACGAGATTCTTCAAATTTTTCATTAACAAATGCGCGTATTACCCGCAATCCAGAAAGATTTTCTCTTAAAATCCCATTGATTCCATCTAAGTTCTTTTGTTGCTTTTTAGATAACGGTTCTGACAAACGAGCAATTCCGACAACTGCTAGCAGCAGAAAAGGCAAGGCACCTAAAACGTACATTCCTAACGACGGACTCGTTCGCATCACCATGTAAAGACTGGCAATAAACATCACTGGCGTCATAAAGCCAAGACGTAAAATATTTCCCATGAAGAGCATAATTTGGTATGCATCATTGGTAGTTCGCGTAATTAAGGAAGAAACCCCAATACTTTCATATTCACTGTGTGAGAAAGTTTGAATCTTTTCAAATAAATCATCACGAATATCACGAACAATGTTTGTTGTAATTCTGGCACCAAAGTACCCCAGCAAAATATTCATTGCGACACCAATAATCGTAATTACAACCATCCAAATCCCTTGCTGATAAATATAGTCCATATCTTTAGGAATAATTCCTTTGTCAATCATTCGTGCTAAAATGGTCGGCAAGCCTAATTCAATCAAAATAAAACCAAACACACAAATAAAATCAGCGAAAAGTAATTTCTTATAACGCATTGTGTAACGCCACATTAACTTCAATTAATCATCTCCTTCTTATCTTACTTTAAATTTTCTAGTACTCCCACTGTATCAAAAAGAAATCGGTAATACAAGCTGTCTGGCTAGAAAAAACAGCCTTTCTCTTTCTATCCTTTCTCTTTTAGATTTTCTAAAAAATAGATAATTTTAATGATTTACTTATACGATTAAAATTGCTACTTCCTTTTGATTGTGCCATAATTGGGAAAAACTGAAAGGACCCTTTGAATGAAAAAATTATTCTTCATTTTTCTCGGTTCCTGTACGTTTGCTTTAGGCACGTTAGGAATCTTTTTGCCGCTTTTACCCACCACTGGTTTTTATTTATTAACGGCCTTTTTTTGGATGCGTAGTTCAGATAAACTTTATAACAAATTTTTAGCTTCTTCTTATTATCAAAAATATATCCAAGAAGCCTTCTTTGAGAAAAAAATTACTCGTAAAGGCAAATGGAAACTATTTATTTCCATGTTTCTTTTATTTGCCATTCCGTGTTTAATTGTCCGAAATACGTTGATGACTACGACTTTAGCGATTGTTTATTTAGCTCACGTGATTGGCTTAAGTTGGTATTGGCGTCCTAAAAAAAAGGCACTCGAACTTGATCAAGAATAAGGCGAAACAAGAAGTTTGTTTTTTTTAAAAGTCCAGTGAGTGTTTCTATACTTCCTTATCATTCTATGATAAAATAAGCTTAATTGTTGTTATTCACAACACACGGGACGGTTGAAAAAGAACACATAAAATCAAATACCCAGAATGAAGCAAAGTCGAGGCTTCATTTCATCATTAACAGATGTTTTTGATGAGCATTCTTTTTTAGGTGATCAGCACCTCGTTTTGTTGTGTTTAATTTTCTGTCTTAAAATGAAAAAAACTATAAATTGCTACTATTAGTAGCTGAAGGAGAAATGAATCGATGATTTACAAAGTATACTATCAAGAAACAAAAATCAGAAACCCAAAAAGAGAAGACACAAAATCTCTTTACATGGAAGCCGATAGCGATGTAATCGTGCGCCAATTAGTTGAAGAAAATACCCCATACAATATTGAATACGTTCAATTATTAGACGAAAAACATCTTGCTTATGAGCAAGAACATGCGGACTTCACTCTAACGGAGTTTTAACATGAAAGTAAACATAAAAAATAACGAAACTGGCGTTTTTGCAATCGGTGGTTTAGGCGAAATTGGAAAAAACACATATGGGGTACAATTCCAAGATGAAATTATCATTATTGATGCTGGGATCAAATTCCCAGAAGATGATTTACTTGGGATTGACTACGTGATTCCAGATTATAGCTACATCGTTCAAAATTTGCATAAAGTCAAAGCACTCGTTATTACCCACGGTCATGAAGACCATATTGGTGGCGTTCCTTATCTTTTACGTCAAGCGAATATCCCAATCTATGCGGGACCACTAGCCTTGGCTTTAATTACCAACAAACTAGATGAACATGGTTTATTGCGAGAAGCGGAATTACACGAAATTAATGAAGATACGGTGATTCGTTTTAGAAAAACAGCGATTAGCTTTTTCCGGACGACTCACAGTATTCCTGATGCCTTGGGCGTTGTGGTTAAAACGCCTTCTGGTAACATTGTCGCAACAGGTGACTTTAAGTTTGACTTTACACCCGTTGGTGAGCCAGCCAACTTACACAGAATGGCAAAATTAGGTGAAGAAGGCGTCCTTTGTCTTCTTTCAGACAGTACCAATGCTGAAATACCCACCTTTACAAAATCCGAAAAAACAATCGGGACCTCTATTTTAAAAATCTTTGAAAAAATTGATGGTCGGATTATCTTTGCCAGTTTTGCTTCAAACATTTTCCGTTTACAACAAGCTGCTGATGCAGCCGTGAAAACCGGTCGCAAAATTGCTGTTTTTGGTCGTAGCATGGAAAATGCCATTGTCAATGGCGAACGCTTAGGCTACATCAAAGTGCCAAAAGGAACGTTTGTCGATGCGGCGGAACTGAATCAATTGCCAGCAAATGAAACAATGATTTTATGTACTGGCTCTCAAGGAGAACCTATGGCCGCGCTTAGTCGGATTGCTAACGGTACACATCGCCAAATTAGTATTCAACCAGGCGATACGGTTGTTTTCTCAAGTTCACCAATTCCTGGGAATACGACAAGCGTTAACCGTTTAATCAACTTATTATCTGAAGCCGGTGCAGAAGTTATCCACGGAAAAATCAATAATATCCATACTTCTGGTCACGGTGGACAAGAAGAGCAAAAATTAATGCTTCGCTTGATGAAGCCTAAATATTTCATGCCTGTTCATGGTGAATTTAGAATGTTAAAAATCCATGCTTCGCTCGCTCAAGATACAGGGGTTCCTGAAGAAAATTGCTTTATCATGGGCAACGGCGATGTCTTAGCTTTAACGGCTGATAGCGCACGTCCTGCTGGTCACTTCAACGCTAATGACGTGTACGTTGATGGAAATGGTGTCGGTGATATCGGGAATGTTGTTTTACGGGATCGTCGTATCTTATCTGAAGAAGGTTTAGTTTTAGCGGTAGCAACAGTTGATATTAAAAATAAAGAAATTATGGCTGGTCCAGACATTCTTTCCCGTGGTTTTGTCTACATGCGTGAGTCTGGTGATATGATTCATGAAGGCCAACGTCTTTTATTCAATGCTCTACGTGAAGCAATGAAAGATAAAAACTGTACCGAAGCAAAATTAGGCGAAGCCATGACGACCGCTTTACAGCCTTTCTTGTTTGAACAAACAGAACGTCATCCAATGATTCTGCCAATGATTATGACTGCCACAGTTAGTGATCAATAAAGCTCTCATTTAATAGAGAAGAAAAATGTTTGTCCATTTTTCTTCTCTATTTTTTCTAACAAAAAAACACCTAACATGCGTTAGGTGTTTTTGGATTATTTTTTATTAGTTTTTTTCTACGTTAACTGCTTGAGGGCCACGGTCTGAATCTTCAACATCGAAAGTCACTGCTTGACCTTCTTCTAAAGTTTTGAAACCATCACCTTGGATAGCTGAGAAGTGTACGAATACGTCGCTTCCGTCTTCGCGTGAGATAAACCCAAAACCTTTTTCTGCGTTAAACCATTTTACTGTTCCTTGTTCCATTCTTTTGTTCCTCCTCGTGCATTTGCACATAAATAGTCGTAACTTTGCTCGCTTCCAATAGAATATTTAAAAAAATTTAAAAAGTCTACATAATTCCAAACAAGATTACCCTTTCATTTTACACGTGATAAAATATTTTTGCAAGAATTGTCCTCATTCTGAAGCAAAAAAATTCTCTTCTCTCAAACTAATGTATCCGCTATCACCAACAATAATATGATCCAACAATTGAATCCCCATCATTTCGCCACATTCTTCCATTCGTTTGGTAAATTGAATATCTTGTGGAGACGGTGTCGGATTGCCAGATGGATGATTATGAGCTAATAGTATGCGAGCAGAAGAATATTTAACCGCTTCCCGAAAAATTTCGCGTGGATGAGCAATACTTTGATTCAGTGATCCTTTGAAAATCGTTTTCTGTTGGATAATGTCATTCTTGGTATTCAAGTAAATACAAATTAAATGTTCTTGTTGCAGCCCCTTCATCTCTTGGAGTAATCGTTGAGCGACTTGTTGACTGGACGTAACTTTGCCAAATTTGATTTGACTACTTTGATAAATTCGACACCCCAATTCAATGGCCGCACGTAATTCAATGGCTTTCACTTGTCCAATACCTTTAATAGCCATTAACTCGTTCAACGTGGCTTGCTGCAAATAAGAAAGTTGCTTAAACTGTTTTAATAGCGTTGCGGCAACAGTCATCACGTCTGCTTCTTTTGAGCCAGTTCGTAACAGAATCGCCAACAACTCTTGATTCGATAATGCTTTTTCTCCTATCGCTAAGAGCCGTTCTCGTGGTAAACAATCACTCGGCATCTCGCGAATAAACAGATCCGATACTTGCATAAAAAAAACCTCCTTTGCTAGTCATTAATAAACTACGCAAAGGAGTGTTGTTTTTATTATTTTAAATAATGTGGCGCTTGATGTAAACTCTCCAAGACATGTAATGTTTTCTCTTGGATAACTTCAGTTGGTTGCAATAAATCAGGTACCATGATCACTGGAATGCCCGCACTATGAGCCGCACTTACCCCATGAAATGAGTCTTCGAAAATCAAGGTTTTCGGGGCTTCTGTTCCTAAAAGTTGACGAGCTTTTTGAAAAATTTCTGGGTCCGGTTTTGCTCGTTTAACATCCTCTGCTGAAACGATCCCTACAAAACGATCCTGAATCCCAGCATGGCTTAATAACATTTCAATTGCTGGACGGACGTTACTTGAAGCAACCAATCGAGGAATTTTTTGATCATCTAAAAAGTCGAGAAATTCCACCACCCCTGGTTTTAAAGGGACGTTACCAGATCGAAACTCTTGCAAGGTATCATCATAAGAACGGCGGATAAATTCTTCCACTGTGTCGTGACCATAAGATGCATAAATACGTCGGTAATTCTCTTGTACTTCTTCATCGGAAATCCCAACATAGTCTAAATAGACTTCTTTACTATATGGTAACCCCATTGCATCTGCTACTTTTTGAGTAGATGTATAGTAAATCAACTCCGTATCAAAAAGCAACCCATCCATATCAAAAATTACGCCATCAAATTTCTTCATCATTTCCTCCTATAGTTAAAAGTAATTCTCTTACTTGAGAAACAAAATATAATGAACCTGTTACTAATAATAAATCATCTGTCGACATTTTTTCTAAAATTTCGCCTAAGCCAAATTGCCATAAAGACACAATTTCTGTTAAATCGTCTTCATATTTTTCCATTTCTGTAAGTGCAATAGCTTTAGGGTAATCAAAGCTAGTTAAGTAAAGATGCGCATTCGGTACTTGCTTTAAGTCCTGAATCATCTCATCCACATCTTTAGTTGCTAAAGCTGAAAATAAAATATGAATCGTGTGTTGTGGAAACTCTTTGCGCAAGTTTTCAACTAAGCGTTTTACTGCGTGATCATTGTGGGCACCATCTAAAACAATCAACGGTTCATCACTAAGACGTTCCATTCGAGCTGGCCATTTCGCTTTAGCTAACCCTTGAGTAATGTCTCGTTCTTTAAACGGCAAATGTTGTAGTTGACAATACTTGTCAAATAATTGAATAGCTACCGCCGCGTTTTCTACTTGGTGACGCCCCAACAAGGGAACTTTAATCTTTGTCAGTTTGCCCATTTCTCCATAGAAATTAAATACTTCCCCCCATTGTGTGTCAGGATGTAGATATTCCACTTGATACTCTTTGCCAAAACGAAAAATTGGACTCTGTTTTTCTTGTGCGACTTTTTCAATGACTGCTAGCGCATCAGCACAAATATTGCCTGTTACTACTGGGACTTTTTCTTTAATAATACCCGCTTTTTGATAGGCAATTTCAGCAATTGTTTCACCTAAAATTTCTGTGTGATCCTTCCCAATTGTCGTAATTCCCGTCAATAATGGCTTCACGACATTGGTGCTATCAAGTAATCCACCTAAGCCAACTTCAACAACGGCGATATCCACTTGTTCATTCACGAAATAGTCCAAGGCCATTCCTGTCAATGTTTCGAATTCTGTAATTCCAGCCACTTCAGTGATTTGGTCTAATTCTTTAATGATTGGTTGATACTTTTCCACATAGGTAATCAATTGTTCGTCTGAAATTGGTTGACCATTTATCGCAATTCTTTCATTAAATGATTCAATATAAGGAGAGGTAAAGGTTCCGACTTTCAAGCCCATTTCTTCTAATAGACAGCGTAAATATGTCACGGTTGAGCCTTTACCATTGGTTCCTGCGATATGAATCGTTGGCACTTTGTTTTCTGGATGATCAATTTTTTCTAATAACGCATTAATCCGATCCAAACCAGGTCTTGAGCCAAAGGGTAACCGGCTATGAATCCATTCAATGGCTTCTTCTATTGTTAATTGCATCTTGTCCAACTCCTTGTCTTCTTCTACATTATAACCAAGTTAGGTGACTTTTTCACTAATAACCAATTGAAACTTTTTCTTGAAAATTTTTTGCATTTTTCATAATTTTGCGTTATTAGCGGATACATTAATGAACTTATGGTAAACTAACATTCTGGATGGTTCGTTCCAGCCAGCCAATTAAAAACTATTTTTAGAGCGTTCAACACGCTTATTCATGATTTTTTTATAAAGGTGGACTTATTTTGATGAAAAACAAATCGAAGCTTTTATGGTTAGGAAGTTTTTTCTTGCCGTTTTTACTTCTATTGCTTGTATGGATGACATTACAACTTGCGCCTTTTGGTGACAACAACTTATTAGTTAGTGATTTAGGCACACAATACATGCCTTTCTTGAGTTTTTTAAAACGCTCTTTTCACGAGGGAATAACTACATTCTACTCTTTTTCCAATGAGATTGGTGAGTCGATTGTTCCTTTGGCAGCCTATTACTTACTGAGCCCTTTTAATGTGTTGGCTTTCTTTTTTCCTTATGAACAATTACCTATAGCAATTTTATGGATTATTACCTTAAAACTTGCCTTGATGGGCACTACGATGTTTAGCTATTTAAAATACACCTATCAAAAAGTTGATGGCACCACGTTACTTTTTTCAACGTCCTATAGTTTCTGTGGCTTTGTCACCGTCTATAGCCAAAACTTTATGTGGTTGGATGCACTGATTCTATTCCCGCTTATCTTATTGGGACTCCAACGTTTATGGGATCAACGCAAATGGGGCTTATACAGTATAACCCTATTTTTAGCGATTGTGACGAATTACTACATGGGTTATATGATTTGTCTCTTTGCTGTTTTGTACAGTATCTATTGGTTCTTTAAAAAGAATACCCAAGCCCATGCTATTCGGCAATTTTTTAAACAAAGTCCGTTATTCATCCTCGTTTCTTTTTTAACAGGAACTGCAACTAGCTTTTTATTATTACCTGCAGCAGAAGGGATGCTCTATACAAAAAAAGCAGATTTTGATGTCTCGACGTTCTTTTTAACGCCTAAGTTCAACACTTCGTTCTTCTCGCAATTAGGCTTAGGTTCTATTAATTATGAGTTGCGTTTAGACCATTTACCAACCGTTTTTGCTGGATTATTTGTGACACTCCTCTGTGTTGCCTATTTTCAAACGAAACAAATTGCGTTAAAAGAAAGAATAGCTTCAGCAATTCTTTTATTCATTCTCTTTTTAAGCTTTTGGTTAGAAGCCTTTAACACTGTGTGGCACATGTTTCAAAGCCCAGCTGGGTTCCCTTACCGAAATGTCTTTATCTTTAGCTTTTTATTGATTGTCTTTGCCTATGAAGCTTGGCTTAAAAGAGTGACCATTCCTTGGTCCGCACCTATTATTTTTAGTCTGCTGTTAGTCATTGGCTACGGATCTTTGTATTATGGTCCACAAAAGAATCTCTTAATTTCGATCAATTATTTATGGCTAAGTTTACTTTTTATTTGGTTGATTTTCGTTTGCTTGCGTTTAGCACACAAAAAGGCCTTAAGAAACTATGTAGTCGTGGCTTTATTCTTACTTGTCAGCACAGAATTAACAACGAATTTCTGGATTTCTTTTAAACACATGCCCTTTGGTAGCCAAGCAACATTTGCCCAAGATTACCGAAAACACAGCCAATTAATCGATGAAAAAATGGCCTCAGCACCAGAACTTTATCGCATGAAACAAGTCATTCCTTCCAAAGAAACAGGGTTCCGTGAAATCAATAACGGCTACAACAATCCTTTACTTTATGGCTACGCTGGCGTTTCTAGCTATACTTCGACTTTAACTGCCACTACCCAAGACACATTAAGTGCGCTAGGTTTGTATCGAAAAAATGATCGCCGGATTGCCTATGTGGATAATTCACAACTAACCAATTTACTTTTAAATGTGAAATATGACTTTTTACCAATTGAAAAACCTACGAGTGAAAAATTGCTAAAAACAGTTGGTTCCACGAAAATCATGGAAAATGATGAAGCGATCGGTATAGGCTTTTTGGCGCCAACCGCATTAACCAAGTTAAAATTAGCAAAAAATAATCCTTTAGATGCCCAAGAAGAACTCCTGCAAACGCTCGTGCCGACGGATAAACCTTACTTTAAAACAGCTTCGTTGATAAATGAACCTCATCATACCAACGAAACAATTGAAGCAACCTTTAAAGTGAATAGCACTGGTGACTTGCATCTTTATATTCCGAATTTAAAATGGAAAAAAGTTACACAATTGAAGGTAAACCAACAAGTTATCTCGACGCCGATTTATATTGCAACCAATCAACTGTTCAATTTAGGGCATTTTGAAAAAGGAACTACCGTGACCCTGTCACTAACTGCTGAACAAGTGGTTGATTTAACCAATTGGCAGCTTCAAACTTTAGACCAAACAGCCTTTAATCTTGCGGTTGACAAATTACGCCAACAAGCTCTTCACGTGAATGCAACTAAAAAAGGCCATTTAAATGGCGCACTGAATGCACCTGGAAATGACACTCAGTTACTGTATACGTCCATTCCTTATGACCAAGATTGGCAAGTCAAATCGTCGCTACAAAAAGAACCATTAAAAACACAACGCATTCTAGGTGGCTTTTTAGCTGTTGAAGTCCCAGCTGGCAAACAGCAGTTAACCTTTGCCTATCATCCAAGAATGATTTATCTCGGCACTGCCGTCAGCGGAACGATTTTACTGGGAACGGCTGGTTATCTTGGGTTTAAAAAATACCGTCGAAAACGTCAGGAGGCCACTCATGACTAATCAGAAAAAATTTTTAAATGGACTCATTCGGTGGTTACCCCTAGTTGGACTGGTGCTTTTCTTCGGCTTAATTTTATGGGGATATTCCAGAGGAATTTTTCATTCTGTTGCTTCCTTGCAAGCTTTTATTAAACAGTTTGGTAACTATGCGGTTCTGTGTTTCATTCTTTTACAAATCGTCCAAGTGATTATTCCTATTCTACCTGGAGGAATCTCTTCTGTTGCAGGAATGTTGATGTTTGGCAATTTGCAAGGCCTTTTGTATAGCTATCTTGGGTTGATTATTGGTGAGTTTATTGGCTTTTTACTGGTTCGTTACTATGGACGTAGCTTTGTAAAAATAATCCTTTCACCCAATAAATACAAAAAATTTGAAGAGATTTTAGACAAAAATGAACACAATGTCAAAAAGCTCTTAATCTTTACTATGTTAGTCCCCTTCGCTCCAGATGATATTGTTTGTTTAGTGGCGGGAATTACAGATATATCTTTAAAGGAATTCATGAAAATTGTTCTTTTATTGAAATTCTGGTCTGTGGCTACTTACAGCTATTTAATGTTGTATTTGTTTCAATTATTTGGCAAATTATAATAAAAAGACAACAAAACCAAACGTTGGTTTTGTTGTCTTTTCTTTTTTAGATTGAACGTAATTGGGCAATCCGTTCTTTGACAGCCTCTTGTTTTTCAAGGTAGTCTTTTTCTTTTGCACGTTCTGCTTCCACGACCTCATCTGGTGCATTTGACACAAAACGTTCATTTGAAAGCTTGCCTTGCACACGTTTGACTTCTTTTGTCCATTTGTCTAATTCTTTTTCTAAGCGAGCAATTTCTTCCTCGATATTAATCAACCCAGCTAATGGTAGGAATAGTTCTGCGCCTGTTAATACAGCGGACATGGCTAATTCTGGCGCTTCTATTTCACGACTGATGACTAATTCCTCTGGGTTACAGAAGCGTTCTAAGTAGCTAGTATTAGCTGTTAAAAATTCTTCTACTTCTGTATCGTTTGTTTTAATTAACAAGGTAATTGGTTTAGAAAGTGGTGTATTCACTTCTGCTCGAATATTCCGAACCGAACGAATAACTTCTTTCAGAACTTCCATTCCTCGAGCTGCTGCTTCATCGTTAAATTCTTCATGAACAACTGGGTACTCTGCCACAACCAATGACTCACCTTGATGCGGAATTTTTTCCCAAATTTCTTCTGTTACAAACGGCATAATTGGATGCAATAAGCGTAAGATTTGATCCAATGTGTACACCAAGATGCTCCGTGTTGTTTGTTTAGCTACTTCATTGTCTCCGTAAAGAATCTCTTTACTCATTTCAATATACCAATCACAGAAATCATCCCAGATGAAGTTGTATAATTGACGACCTGCTTCACCGAATTCAAAACGATCAAATAATTCTGTCACACGGGCGACTGTTTCGTTTAAGCGCGTTAAAATCCAACGATCAGCGACAGTCTTTTCACCACTAAAGTCAATATCTGCAGCAGTCATACCTTCTACATTCATGATAACGAAGCGACTTGCATTCCAGATCTTATTGATAAAGTTCCAAGAAGCATCCATTTTTTCATAACTAAAACGAACATCTTGACCTGGAGCTGAACCATTTGATAAGAACCAACGTAACGCATCTGCACCATATTTTTCGATGACATCCATTGGATCAATCCCATTCCCCAATGATTTACTCATTTTGCGTCCTTGCTCATCACGAATTAAGCCGTGAATTAAGACATTTTGGAAGGGACGTTCACCTGTAAACTCTAAACTTTGGAAAATCATACGACTCACCCAGAAGAAGATGATGTCATAGCCAGTAACTAATGTGCTTGTTGGGAAGTAACGTTGATAATCTTCGCTTGCTTCGTCCGGCCAGCCCATCGTTGAAAATGGCCATAATGCAGAACTAAACCATGTATCTAAGACATCACTATCTTGAACCCAGTTTTCACTGTCGGCTGGTGCTTCCATTCCAACATACATCTCGCCCGTTTCTTTGTGATACCAAGCAGGAATTTGATGGCCCCACCATAATTGTCGCGAAATAACCCAATCATGTACATTTTCCATCCAACGTAAAAATGTTTGATTGAAGCGTGGTGGATAAAATTCAACAGCGTCTTCTGTTTCTTGATTTTTCATTGCTTTTTCAGCTAGTGGTCCCATTTTTACAAACCATTGGGTCGATAAACGTGGTTCCACGACAACGCCTGTTCGTTCTGAATGGCCCACGCTGTGATTCATTGTTTCGATCTTAATTAAGCGACCTAGTTCTTTCAAGTCAGAGACAATCGCTTTACGTGCAGCAAAACGATCCATTCCTTCATATTTTCCAGCCAGTTCATTCATCGTGCCGTCTTCGTTCATAACATTTACTCGAGGTAAGTCATGACGATTACCGACTTCAAAGTCATTTGGATCATGGGCAGGTGTGATTTTTACAACCCCTGTTCCAAATTCCATATCTACATAGTCATCTGCAATAATTGGAATTTCTTTATCGACTAATGGCAAGACAACTGTCTTACCAATAAGTTCCTGATACCGTTCATCTTCTGGATGGACCGCAATCGCCGTATCTCCCAACATTGTTTCAGGACGCGTTGTCGCAATTTCAACAACACCAGAACCATCTGATAATGGGTAGCTCATGTGGTAAAAAGCTCCTTCAATATCTTTATGGATTACTTCAATATCAGACAATGCTGTTTTCGCTTTCGGATCCCAGTTAATGATATACTCACCACGGTAAATCAAATCTTTCTCGTAAAGAGAGACAAACACTTTACGAACAGCCTCAGATAGCCCTTCATCTAAAGTGAAACGTTCACGGCTGTAATCTAAAGAAAGACCCATTTTTGCCCACTGTTCACGAATGTGAGAAGCATATTCTTCTTTCCATTCCCACACTTGATCAACAAATTTTTCACGACCTAAGTCGTAACGTGAAACTCCTTGTTGTGCTAGTTTCTCTTCTACTTTTGCTTGCGTGGCAATTCCGGCATGGTCCATTCCTGGTAGCCATAACGTATCAAAGCCTTGCATTCTTTTTTGGCGAATAATCATATCTTGTAATGTTGTATCCCAAGCATGCCCTAAGTGTAGCTTCCCTGTTACATTAGGTGGTGGAATAACAATTGAATAGGGCTTCGCTTTTTTGTCGCCACTTGGTTTAAATAAATCTTGATCTAGCCATTTTTGATAACGGCCAGCTTCGATTTCTGTCGGTTGATATTTCGTTGGTAAGTTTTTTTCTTCTGACATTTTTTCCCCTTCTTTCTTAAAATACGCGATTTGGAGCGGTAATTATTTTACAAATGAGTTTTTTGAGCTAAACACTAAAATACGCCCTAAAATACTTTCGTATTTTAGGGCGTAGATTCATCTTATTTACGCGGTACCACCTAAATTGCATTTGAATTGAATTCATTCAAATGCCACTCATTCGTGAGATAACGTTCACGAAACGAATCGTTCTACTAACGTACTGTGTTCAAACCATTGACTCACAAGCTACCTTCTCACTGGTTGTGTAAAAGTCTTGCACCTGAACGACTTTTTCTCTAAAACGACGCCAATGATACTCCTCTTGTTCGCTGTCTTTGCTTCATTCTACAATGAAGCGCAAGCAAAGTCAATTTGTAATCTAGAGGGATTACACTTTTTTTGCAGCTTCTAACGCTTGTTGATAATCGGGTTCCGACGAAACTTCTGAGACGATTTCTTCATAAACTAACGTTCCTTCTGGGTCAATCACAAAAATAGCACGTGCTAAACGGCCCATTTCTGGAATATACAAACCATAAGCTGCACCAAATGAGTCTTCAGTATCATGAAGCATTTCCATTTCGACACCCTCAGCGGCACACCAATTTGCTTGTTCTTCAACTGTGTTATTGGAAATCGTGATAATCTGAACACCGTCTAATTTCGCCGCTTCTTGATTGAAACGTTTCGTTTGCAGTGAACAAACACGTGTGTCGATATCAGGAACCACACTAATTAAAACCGTTTTACCTTTATAATCTGCCAAGTTGATTTCTTGGTTGTTTAAATTTTTCAAAGAAAAGACGGGGGCTTTTGTGCCAACTTCGGGCTGTTCACCTGTCAATTCTAATACGTGCCCTTTTCTTGTAACATTCATTCTGAAATCCTCCTTTTCCACTTTCAATAATAAGTATAGTAGAGGATTTTTATGAAGACAATTTTATTGCTTTGGGCTATTTGCTAGTGAAAAAGTTTCATTAAAATAAATCAGTGTTTGCAGTTCCGTTGTTAAATCAATATACTGCACACTAACGTTGGCTGGCACACTGACACGGTCTGGCGCAAAATTTAAAATCGCAGTCACACCCGCTTGAACAATTTTGTCGATGGCTTTTTGGGCATGGTGACTTGGCACTGTAGAAATGGCTACCGTGACCCCTTCTTGTCGAACGAATGCTTCTAACTCAGACATATCATGAACTAATAATCCATTAATCGTGGTGCCAACTAAAGCTGAATCATTATCAAAAGCACAAACAATATTCAAATTCTCGTTGCGTCTAAAATTATTTTTTAATAATGCCTTGCCTAAATTGCCACAACCAATCAGAGCAATTCTTTTTTCTTCTTGCGTATTTAAAATATTACTAAATACCTCAATTAAATACGGCACATCGTAACCATAACCGCTTCGGCCCAGTTCACCAACATGGGAAAAATCACGCCGAATCGTTGCAGAAGGAATCTGGATCATTTCACTAAACTCTCGTGATTTAATACGTTTAACACCAGAATCCCCTAACATTTTTAAATAACGTAAATAAACCGGCAAACGTTTTGCCGTTGCTTTAGGCATTTTTTTCTCCATCCTCTGTCCTCCTTGTTACCTACTTCACATATTCAGTTTATCACGGTTCCCCTCTCCGAGCAACTTGTTTGTGAAATAAGTACAAAATAAATACAGTGACGTCTAAGCGACCGTCACTGTATTTATTTCTTATAGAAAATCTGCAAATTCGTCTTCTTGTTTATCTTTCGCTGTTTCTGCTGAAATCTCTGTAATTTTGAGCCCTTCTAAGGCCCGAGCCATTAAACCTTCCAAGTCTAAGCGCGCTTCATAATCTTGCGCTTTATCTAAGCGAGGTCGTGTTTTCGGTTGCGGTGGCGCAAAAATTGTACAACAATCTTCGAAGGGTTGGATGGCTAATTCAAACGTGTCAATTTTTTCGGCAATTTCGATAATTTCTGTCTTATCCATTGAAACAACGGGGCGAATTATCGGTGTTGAGGTAACCTCATTAATTGCTACCATACTTTGAAGTGTTTGCGAAGCCACTTGTCCTAACGATTCACCATTAATAATGACTAAACCTTTCCGCATTTCACGAATTGCATCTGTTAAGCGTAACATTAAACGTCGTGTAATGGTCATTAAGTAGCCTTGGGGAACAACTCGTTTTATTTCTTCTTGAATTTCTGTAAAGGGCACTTCAATAAATTGAATAGTTCCTACATAAGGGACTAATTTTTCAGCTAAATCTTTGGCCTTTTGTAACGCTTGTTCACTTGTATAAGGTGGACTAGCAAAATGGACAGCTTCCACTTCCACGCCACGTTTCATAGCTAAATAACCTGCAACTGGTGAATCAATGCCTCCTGACAACATCAACATACCACGACCACTGGTGCCCACTGGCAATCCACCCGCACCACGAATCGTTTCATAAGATAAATACGCCGCATCTTTACGAATTTCAATTCTTAAGTTGATATCAGGCTTTTTCATTTGTACTTGAATTTCCGGGATGGCTTCAATAACAGCCCCACCTAATTCTTGATTCAAGCCATTTGAATCAAGTTCAAATGAATGGTCCGAACGTTTAGCAGTAATTTTAAACGTCTTACCTGGCGTATAAACTTCCCGAACAACCTCTTGAACCATTGCACGAATCGCTGGCATTTCTTTTTCAATACGAATACTTGGCGAAAAATTTTGAATCCCAAACACTTTACTTAGTTTCGGAATCACTTCTTCACTATCTTCCCCATTTAATAAAATATGCATTCTGTCTCGATCTGCATGGATTTTCAATGCTGGAAAATCAGCTAACGCACGTTTCACATTTTGTGCTAACTGCATGATAAACGTTTTACGATTTTTTCCTTTAGTTGATAATTCGCCATAGCGAACCATAATTTCTGTATATTTCACTCAATTAATTCCTCTCTGTTCCTGTATCTTCACAGGTCAATGTCTTTGCAAATTATACATCAAATAAGGGGCGTTTTTCTAGTGCTTAGTCGAAAAAAAATAGTTGATTCATAAGTTCATTGTCTTATGAATCAACTATTTGATAACTTTCTCTCTTACTTATTGCGCATTCAGGATCCACATGAATCCGACAAAAACAAAGAACAAGCCATACATAATTGGCGAAACTTCTTTCCCGCGTTTTGCCGCAATCATTGTAATTGGATAGAAGATAAAGCCTAAGGCAATCCCATCTGAAATGCTATATGTCAATGGCATTCCTAACAAGATTAAGAAGGAAGGGATTGCAATTTCCATCTCGTTCCATTTAATTTTGCTTAAGGATTGTGCCATCAAAACGCCAACAATAATCAACGCTGGTGCTGTAACTTGCGAAGTGACAACTGCTAACAAAGGAGAAAATAGCAAGCTGAAAATAAATAAAATCCCGGTTGTAATAGCTGTGATTCCTGAACGACCACCCACAGCAATCCCCGCAGATGATTCGACATATGCGCCAACTGGCGATGTCCCTAGTAGAGAACCAGCTAACATCGCTGTTGAATCAGCGGCTAAAGCTTTCCCCACACGCGGCATTTTATTGTCCTTCATAAAACCTGCTTGATTGGCTAAGCCCACCAACGTACCAGCCGTATCAAAGAATGTTACTAATAGGAACGTTAAAACCACGACCCACATTTGAATCGTATTGATATCTTTCACATGTCCTAACGCCACTAAAAATGTTGGTTCTAAACTTGGCGCGCTTGAAATAATCTTATCAGGCATTGGAATAACCCCTGTCGCTAAACCAACAATCGTTGAAATTGCCATCCCAATAAAAATACCACCAGGCACTCGACGAACTAACAAAATTGCAGTTACGACTAAGCCGACAATGGTGACCCACGTTGAGCCAACGTTCAAAGGTCCTAAGCCAACGAGTGTCGCATCATTAGCCACAATTAAGCCACCTTGGCTTAAACCAAGAAAAGCAATAAACAACCCGATCCCACCTGAAATGGCAAATTTCAAGTCTGCAGGAATTGCATCAATAATTAGCTCGCGTAATTTAAAAATTGTAATTAAAATAAATATCAATGAAGCCACAAAAACGCCTGCTAATGTCGTTTTCCAAGGAATCCCCATACCAACAGAGACTGAATAAGCAAAGAATGCATTAATTCCTAAAGCTGGTGCTGTCGCAATCGGATATTTCGCCAACACACCCATTAAAATACAACCTAAGGCACTCGCTAAAGCGGTGGCAGTAAAAACAGCGCCTTCGTCCATGCCAGAAGCACCAAGTACGGTTGGATTAACGAACAAAATATACGCCATTGAGATAAATGTGGTGAAACCAGCTAACATTTCTCGTTTCATATTCGTATTCAATTGTTCAAGTTCAAAATATGAACTTATTTTTTCTTTCATGTTCCGTCCTCCTAAAATCTAAATATTTTACAATGTTCGTAAAATATTCAATTTATTAATGAAACAACGTGTTTAATCATATAATAAACCAACAAATAAGTAAATATCAAATTCTAAATTCTGTAAAAAACGAACAATCACGATTAAAAAAAAGTATTCCTTTCTAGGAATACTTTTTAAATTAAATCGTTTGTGTGGTCGGACGAACAACCATTTCACTTATTGACATACGATCTGGCGTGTCTATGGCAAAGACCACCGCTTGCGCAATGTCTTCTGCCTTTAAGCCCCAACTTAACTGTTCTAGATGTAACGTTTCAGCTACTACTCGATTAGAAATTGTTTGATAAAGTTCTGTTTGTACAGCACCTGGTGAAATAATCGTTGATTTAATGTTATTCTCTCTTTGTTCTTGTCGCAATCCTTCCATAATTGCTCGAACAGCAAACTTTGTTCCACAGTAGACAGCCGAATCTGGATAAACGACATGTCCTGCCACAGAATCAGTAGCAATAATCTGCCCTGATTTTTGTTCAACCATAATTGGAAGAACTGCCGCAATGCCATTTAAAACACCCATAATATTAATATCTAGCATTTGACGCCATTCTCCTTTTGGTGCTTCAATAAGAGGCGCCGTTGGCATAACTCCTGCATTGTTAAAAAGAACATCAATTCGTCCATATTTTTCCATTGTAAGCTTGATTACACGCTGAACTTCCTCTTCTTTCGTTACATCTGCTTGTTGCACGAGAATCGTTGCTTCAGGAAGTTCTTTTTTTATAGCAATTAAACGTTCTTGTCGACGTGCTGCAATGACTAACTTCGCTCCTTTTCTGGCAAGTAAACGGGCTGTTGCCTCACCGATGCCACTGGAAGCGCCCATGATAATAATAACTTTTTCTGATAATGATTTCATTATATTTCCTCCTTATCTTCCTGAATCCAACGAATAATTTTAGCTGGTGTTCCTGCAACAATAGCGTTAGCTGGCACATCTTTAGTTACAGTCGCATTAGCTGCTACGATAGCATTTTCACCAATCGTAATACCTGGTAAAACAGTGACACCCGCGCCTAACCACGCAAATTTTTTAATGGTAATTGGTGCTAGCAATACACCTCGCCGTTTCATTGGCAGTTCCGGATGATTGACACTTAAGAGATTAACGCGCGGCCCAATTAAAACATTGTCTTCAATTATAATGCCCCCTAAATCAACAAACATAGCTGCCCGATTAATAAAAATATTTTTACCAAAATGTATATTGCGTCCAAAATCTGTATAAAAAGGCAATAAAATCGTAACGGTTTCGTCAATTTTGTCTTGGATAATCGTGGCAAGAAGATTCCTTACTTCATTATGTGTGTAGGCTTGTTGATTTAATTCTATTAAATAGCGACTATTTTCCTCTTGAATCTGATGAATAAGTTGAAATAGTGGTTCATCTTTATCAATGCTACCTGTTGCAATTAGTTCTTGGAGATTTTTTGTAAGCATTCCTAATCGCCTCCTTTTGCTAAATTTATCGTAATACGTGACAACTCCTCTGTCTAATACTTATAATAAATAGATAAGTATGCGTTTTAGTTATAGGAGGGAAAGTAATGGAATTACGAGTGATTCACTATTTCTTAGCAGTGGTCCAAGAAAAAACGATTAGTGGCGCAGCCAAACAATTGCATGTATCACAACCAACATTATCTAAGCAATTAAAAGAATTAGAGGAAGAATTAGGCGTGACATTATTTATACGAGGAAATCGACAAATACAACTAACACCTGAAGGAGAATATTTAGCTAAACAAGGGCAAGATATTTTAAGCTTAGCGAATAAAACAGTCACCAACTTGTCGCAAAATGAATTCATTAATGGCGAAATCACGATTGGTGGCGGCGAAACAAAAGCTATGTCTTTTTTAGCGAATGCACTACAACAAATAACAAGCCAGCACTCAGCTGATATTCACCTTCATTTATACAGTGGGAATGCAGATGATGTAATAGAACGGCTAGACAAAGGATTATTAGATTTTGGTTTAATTATTGAGCCTGCACCTAAACAAAAATATAGCTATTTAACATTACCAATTGTAGATACATGGGGCTTAATTACTGTAAAGGACCATCCCTTAGCCACTAAAAATGTTATTACTGCAGCCGATTTAAAAGAAGAACCTTTATTTATTTCTCGACAAGCACAAGTTCCGAGCCAACTCTCTGATTGGCTCGAAGCAAGTCTAGATCAGTTCCGAATCGTTGGGACCTACAACTTACTTTACAACGCTTCACTGATGGTAGAAGCTGGGCTAGGTAGCGCCCTAAGCATTGATGGTATTCTAGAAACAAAGCAAACAAATTTACGTTTTATCCCGCTATATCCTGCTTTAACAGCCAAAATTAGTTTAATTTGGCGCAAAAATACGGTTCTTTCCACAGCTGCTGCATTATTTTTAGAACAAATAAAAAAAAGTATTCAACGCCCTGAATAATAGGTCGTTGAATACTTTTTTAAATCATCACTGTGATCGTAGCTGCTGCCAAAATCAAAACTAAGCCGATAATCGTTACGGTCATTTCCTTGGCTGTTTTCTTTTGACCTAAGAACCAAATACCTGTCAACGTTGCAAGCACAACTGATGTTTGGGATAGAATAAAGCCCGTTGCCAAGCCGTTCATATCTGGCTGCGCTGAAATTAAATAAGTTAACGCTGCAAAGGCGAAGAAAAAGCCTGAAAAAATTTGTTTGTAAGAAACAGCTTCTATAAATGGAGATGTTTCCCCACCCTTAATAGTGACAACTGCTGAATAAATAACTGCGACAATTACCATGCCTATTGCTTGTGGTAAAAAGGCATGCATGCCATCAATTGCCGTCGCTTGGGGTGCTGCAGAGTACGCCCAATAGCCGATTTCACCAACGGCTAATAGAAGAACTGCTTTTTTCATAATCCCAGCACTCTCAGCGGACTCCGTTTCCGACCAGACCGTCATTTTGGCACCAATCATGATTAACACTAAGGCAAATGCGCCTAACAATTTGGCTGTCGCACCTGGCCAGTTTCCTAAGAAAAAGACACCCCAGAGAGAAGCACCTAAAAGTTGGAACGCGGTCGTTACTGGCATAGCACGTGATGACCCAATCATCGTGAAGCATTTAAACGTAATGATTTGCGCACAGGCCCAACCGACACCAGATAAAATTGAAAAGAATAAATCCATGCCCGTTGGAAAAGCTAAACCATTAATCATTGAAAAAATAGCGGCAAAAATTAATGTTCCTAAACTGGTACCAAGAATTTGATTCACTGGACGACCACCAATTTTGGAAGCGATTGTTGGGAAAAGCCCCCAACCTAGAAGCGGTCCTAAACCGATTAATAATGCAGTCGCATTCATCTCTATTTCTCCTCTCTCGTTTAAAAGACAACGTTACTTTCTAATAAAATATTTGCGTAAGGGGTCATTTCCCCTGTCCGAATAAATGCATGGCAGTTGTTTAATTCTTGTTTCATTTCTGTATGAGGAATAAAACTGATGGGAGTTTCTGGTAAACGAGTTTTAATTGCTGTCAACATATCAGGATTTTCTGTTTTAATTTCTTCTGCTAAATAAATTCGTTGAACTGCCAATTCCTCAAGAACATTGTTTAAAACTTCCATAAAACTAGGGACACCATTAGTAACAGCTAAATCAATTTTTTCTGTAGTCCGAGGCACAGGCATGCCTGCATCACCAATACTTAATTTATCAAAATGACCCATTTGTGCGATGACGCGGGAAATATCTGAATTAATAACTTTTGTTTTTTTCATGTCGCTCGCTCCTTTTTATTTGTCTGCCAATTCGTGTTGATAAGGAATCGAAGGTTGGGCTCCAAAACGTTGAACAGTCAACGAGGACGCCTTGTTTCCATAACGAATAGCTTCTTCCAAATTGCTAAAGTCTTTCTCTAATATACTACTTAATGCGCCAATAAAAGTATCGCCAGCAGCCGTTGTATCAACCGCTTTCACTTTAAAAGCAGGCACAATACCACTTCGTCCATTAACGTCATAAAAGGCGCCTTTACTACCTACTGTAATAATTACTGCTTCAATCCCTAATTGATGAAGTGCTTCTGCGGCTTTACGCATACTAGCTTCATCTGTGATTTTAATGCCTGTTAAAATTTCGGTTTCTGTTTCATTTGGTACAATCATATCTGTCACGTTTAGTAATTCTTCAGGAACTTGTTCTAACGCAGGTGCGGGATTTAAAATCGTTTTGACGCCTGCTTTTTTAGCAATTTTAAACGCTGCAATCGTACTATCAATCGCACTTTCAAATTGGGCAATCACAAAATCACTTTTTTCAATAATTTCTTGATGTTCCTGTACTTGTTTTGGCGTAAAGGCGTTATTGGCTCCTGCGTAAATCATAATGCTATTTTCACCAGCGTTATCTACCATAATAAAGGCTTGGCCAGTAGCTGTTTTCTCTAAAGTGGTGACCCCAGTTAAATTAATTTCATCTTGACTCATTAAATCAGTCATCATAGCTCCAGCGCCATCATTTCCCACAGCACCAATAAAATATGTTTCTGCGCCTGAACGTTTCGCTGCGACTGCTTGGTTTGCTCCTTTACCACCACCTGCTGTAAAATGTTCAATGGCGTGAATTGTTTCGCCTGGTTTTGGCATTTCTTTGACTCTTAATGTTGTGTCTAAATTGATACTTCCGATAATTGTAACCGCGTTCATTTTCATCCACCTCAATAAAATTTATTTTTTCATTCTAATTAAAACGTTTTAGTAAAACGTTTTAATTCCACAACAAAAATATAGCACACCTTGAAAGCTATTTCAAGGGTGCTGTCGAAAATCGTTCAATCAGTTGGACAGGCAAGGTTTGCTCCTCCCAATCTTTTGCAGGCTGATGGATTCTTTCCAATAATAAAGTCGCCGTAGTTTGCCCCAATTGAAAAACAGGTTGAGCAATTGTTGTTAGCGGCGGCGAAACATACTCGCACATATCAACATTGTCATAACCAATAATGCTATAATCCTCAGGAATTTTTTTGCCCGCTTCTGCTAATCCTCGATATAAACCAAAAGCAATTTCATCATTGATAGCAAAAATTCCGGTGCTCTCTGTTTTTAAAATTTCGGGGACAGCTTGGTAGCCGCCGGTTTTTGATAATTCTGTTTCGATTAACTGGACCTTTTCCGTATAAACAGAACAAAAACCTTTTAACCGTTGCTGAATATTGACTGGCGCATGTGGTGGCATTACCACGACGACCTGTTCATGTCGTTGCTCTTGTAAATGCTTTGCTGCTAGTTGCCCACCTCTATAATCGTCTGTCAAAACAGCGTCGCTAAAGCCTTCTGCTTTTTTTTGGTCAAGTACAATAAACGGAATCTTTTTCGCACGTAGCGTTTCATTAATCGTTTGATTGGAAATTTCAGAACTTGCAATCACAAAGCCATCGACACTACGACGAATCAACTCTGTTAAATATTCATGTTCTCTTGTAACATCTTGGTCCGCATTGCATAACATCAGTATAAAATTTTCTTTGTATAAAACACTTTCAATTCCTCGAATCAATTGCGCGAAAAATGGGTTGGTAATATCAGGTACGATTACGCCAATCGTCTTACTTTTTTTCATCACCATACGTTGCGCAAAATAGTCGGGCTGATAGTTTAATCGCTCTTTTGCAGCCAATACTTTTTCGACCGTTTTCCCACTAAACCGTGCCCCATTCCCGTTTAAAATTTGTGAAACGGTAGTAATAGAGACACCTGAGTCATTGGCAACATCTTTAATTGTAACCTTTTTATTTGTCATCCTACTTCTCTCCTTGCCGTGAACGCGCCCATTCACCGGACCTCTTAATCTCATTTAATTTACTACAATCATTTACTTTACGCAACCACAAATAAATACGTACATTCGTTTAAACCGTCCTTTCATCCCTTCAACAAATTTCGTTGTTCTACTTTTAAAATGTTATACTGTAGAAAAAATGATTTACTTTTTGCTGAATGGAGGGCCTTAATTGAAAAAGAAATCGATTGGTTTGTTGTTAGCTAGCGCATATTTGTTCCACGCACGTTCTCGTCAAAAATCCTTAAAAGCCTGTCTTTTTGAAGATTCTTTACGTCTTTCCCAAATTGCTCGACTTGAACGAAATCCGAAAGTCACCAAGGCTTTTTATCATTGGCAACGATCATTAAATGAACAAGTGACTTTGCCAAAACATTTACGTCATCTTTTTCCTCTTCAAGAAATAACTCAATTTCCTACGATGTATCGCATGTCAAACTCCGTTATTGCACCTACCAAGAAAGCTGTACTGTACCTGCATGGTGGGGGCTTTACATTGAATCTCGCCTATAGCCAATTAGACTTTAGTTATAAACTAATTGAAGATCTCTCTTTTGCAACAGATTATTTTATCCCTGTATATCCATTAGCACCAAATAAGTCTTTTGCTGATATTTATAATCATTGCTATGCTGCGTATCAAGAAATTTTACAGCATTATGATCCCGAAGATGTTATTTTATTAGGTGATTCTGCTGGTGGCACATTGGTTTTAAACGTATTGCAGAATTTAGCCATCGATTTCCCTGAACGATTACCAAAAGCTGCTGTTTTAATTTCTCCTTGGTTAGATGGACATTTAGACATTCCTGTTGCCAAAAGTTATCAAAAAAAGGACAAAATGATTGGCATGAACTATTTACAATTAATTGCCCAAGAGATTGATGACACGGCTAATCACTCCACGCTTTCTTTAAATTGCTTGTCCTTTGATTATCAAAAATTTCCGCCACTTTTTTTCGTGGGCGGCACACATGAAGTTTTTTGTCCTTCCTATCACCAATTTTTAAAACAATTAGGGCCACGACCACAAGATACTTGCCGATTGGTGCCTGGCATGCAACACGTTTTCGCAATGAAACAATACTTGCCCGAAGGACGACAAGCGCGGAAACAAATTGCACAGTTTATCCAAGAACAATGGTAAAAGGCAAATGGGACAGAAGTCAAAACGACTTCTGTCCCACTTGCCTTTTTTTAGAACAAAACACTTAGTTTTCTTCGGCGACTTTTTTCTCCCGCATAGTCAAAACAGCGCTAGCCAAAAGAACAACCACTACAAAAGCAATGATTCCTCCTACTAAAAGACTCGGACCTGCCTCACCTAATTTACCTAAAAATAGGCCTGGGATTAAATAATCTGTATCCGCAAACGTTGAGGATGCTAACTGTAGATCACCCAAGACTGGTAAAATAAATAACGGTAACCAACTAATTAATAAGCCATTAAACGCAGCCCCTAAAATCGCTCCCCGACGTCCCCCTGTGGAATTTCCAAAAACGCCTGCCGCGGCACCACAGAAAAAGTGCCCAACAACGCCTGGTATAATCACGGTGGTATTCAGACCGACCATCGCTAACATTGAAATAGTTCCCACAATAAAGCTCACAAAGAACCCAATCAAGACAGCGTTTGGCGCATAAGGAAAGATAATTGGAACATCAAGTGCTGGTTTAGAATTAGGCACTAATTTTTTAGCAATTCCTTGGAAAGCTGGTACAATTTCTCCTAAAACCATCCGCACACCTTGTAAAACCACTACGAAACCAGCCGTAAAGGTTCCTGCTTGAATTAATGAAAAGATAATCGCATTTTCGCCATTGCTTAACTCATGCTCGACATAGCCTGTCCCAGCCAGCAAAGCCAAAATCACATAGACAATCGACATTAAAATCATAATTGAGATGGTTGAGTCTCTTAAAAAACCAAAACTTTTAGGAATTTTAATATCTTCCGTTGACTTTTCTTTATTCCCAAAGACTTTTCCAATAAAGCCACTTGCAGCATAACCAATATTCCCTGTATGCCCCATTGCTACTTTATCATTTCCAGTAATTTGTTTCATAAAGGGCTGACAAAGAGCAGGTGTCACTGTTAATAAAGTTCCTTCAAATAAACCACCTAAAAGAATCATTGGCAAACTAACGCTAAAACCGGCCCCAACTAAAATAACGGCTGTCAAACACGAAACGTACATCATCGCTTGACCTGTCAAAAAGATATATTTAAAACGTGTAAAACGCGCCAACAGAATATTAACAACCATGCCCACCAACATAATCAGAGCAGTTGGTGTCCCATATTGTTGCAAGGCAATCGCTACAACCGCTTCATTACTAGGCACCACGCCTTGTGTATTTAATGCGGTTTGGAACATCTCCGCAAAGGGCGTTAATGAGTTCGCCAATAGCCCTGCGCCACCAATTAAAACTAAGAAGCCGACGAATGTTTTCAACGTTCCTTGAACAACATCAGAAAATTTCTTTTTCTGTAAAACTAATCCCAACAAAGCAATTAATGAAACCAGAATCGCTGGCTGACTAACAATTGAAACAAATAAATTCAATAAAGTTTCCATGTTTTTCCTCCTTCTTATTGATGTGCAATGCCATTGTCATCTAAAACTTTCAAGACTTTCTCCTTCGTTTCATCGTAATCAATAATCGCATTTAAAGGAATGATTTTTTCATCAGGAATTGACCCTAAAGCATCTTGCAATGTTTTTTCGACAAAGAAGTAATCAGCCATATCACCACTGGCACTCCCGACATCTGTGTGATCAATTTGAAAATTATCTGTATCAACACCGACTTCCTCTAAAATTTGTTGGATATTCATTTGCACCATAAAACTTGTTCCTAAACCACTTTGACAAACTGTAAAAATCTTCATCTTATTTCTCTCCTTCTTGGATAATTGATAATATTTCTGGGACGGTTTCAGCCGCCACTAAGCGATGTAATGATTCTTTTTTTGATAGAATTTTTGTCAGACTAGATAAGGCCCGTAAATGTGTTTCGTTATCTGAAGCAGCTAAACAAATAAAAAGGTGAATTTCATGCTTAGGATCTTCCAATAAATCGACACTTTTTTGGATTTTTAGTAATGACATGCCTAACTGATTAACGCCATCTTCTGGTCGCGCATGAGGCAATGCTACGTCTGGACAGATATGGATAAATGGCCCAAACGATTCGACTTTTTGAATCATTGCATCAATGTACTTTTCCGTAATACTGCCATTTTTTAATAACGGCTTGGCAGCTTCTGTAATTCCCGCTCGCCAGTCTGCAACTTCAGGCAGGACTTGGACTGTTTCTGTTGTTAATAATTCCGATAACATTGGACGCAGATCCTCCTCTTTTTCTAAAATTTTGTTCATTTTACGATGCAAGACACGATATAACTGCGCTTCTGTGACTCCTTTTTTTAAGGAAATGTAAGGTTTTAACGCATCTAAAATATCTTTAACATCTGGCATGGAAATACCTGGCAATAGCCAATCTGATTGAACTTGGTGCATCAATTGATTTTTCTCCAAAGAGCTCATAATGGGCTTGGTAAGATAAACCTTTTTGGCTGTTTCAATAGGGACCGTTGAGAAAATGATGTCATAGCTTTTTTCAGACACATTCTCTATTTCCCTCACCGCATTTGTTTCTTTAAATTCAATCATTGGAAATAGCCGACGCAATTCCGATTGCAAAATCAACGAAGAACTGATACCACTGGGACAAACAATTAGCGCTTTTAGCTTTTCTTGCCGCTGTTCATTTTTTTGGCCGAAAATTTCTCCACCAAATAATATGGTAAAAAAACCAATTTCCTCTGACGGGATTGAACGTTTCGTTAATTTTTCTAAAGGAGCTAACGCTTGTTCACAAAGATGATAAAGCGACCGATACGATTGTCGAATATCCTTGATTAAAACATTCGGTAAGTAAAAGCCATAGTTAATCCGAAAATAAGCAGGAACCAGATGATAATACACATTCATGAGCAATTCACGAGGCTGTTCAAATTGAACGACGGCCAATAATTCCATTTTCCGAATAATTTCACCAGAAATATCTAATAAAAACTCTAACTTCGTATCTCGCAATTCTCCTTGCAAGGCTGTCATTAAACAAATCGTTAAAAAAAGACTCTCAGTTTCTACATTCGCCACTGGCCCAACTAAATCACTTAAAATACGACGACTGACGGGATAAGCGCGTAAGGACTGAATTAACTGGTTCTCAGGCCAGACGACTGTTTCATATTTGCCTAATCTTTTTTGAGAAAACGCAAGAAAGTAACTAATTTCATCCAATCTGCTGGGTACCAGTTGAAGCTGCGCCTCCTGGACGGCTAATTGAATGCCGTCACGCATTTTTGCGTATTGGCTCATTTGATGCTGACTGAGCCAGCAAAATAAAGCGAAGGTGCCCGACTTTTGTTGTAAGAGGCGGGCAAGCCAATTTTTCCCGAAACGACGAATCCGAAATTCATCTCCTTCTAGGTAAAACCCTCGTTTTCGTTCGTAGAATAAAGCAATGTTTTCAGTCGCTAGTTGGTGTCGTACTTTTTTGATGTCCGCTAAAATAGTACCTTTCGAAACATCTAAAAAATTTTGGTAATGATACACCGATAGTTCTTCGATTTCTGAATAAGTGAGTAAAAAAATGAGTGCTTGTCTTTCTGTTTCGCTATAAATCACTTGACGTTGTTGAAAAAGTTGTTTTCCCCATTCATTTGCGGAAAGGTTTGGAATGCTGACGGTATTCTTTTGAACTTCTCCGCCTATTGTCGAAAGTTGTGTCACTAATTCTCGTTGCGAAAGATCGGTTATTTGTTGAGCCAAAGAGAGCGCAATTTTTTGCCCTGCATACTCGTCAAGGAGATAACTTATTTTATAATTCACAGCTGTGTCCTCCTCCTGTAATCATCATATAATGATAGCGCTTTATTTTCTATCTAAGTTGGGTACAAATGTCTACTGTACTTTTTTGATAAATTGTACCGTTCTTTATTTTAAAGTTAACAAAAACCCGTTGCAAGTTTCTCAAAAACTTACAACGGGTTGTCTTTATGTTAATTGTGTTTGTAATGCGATATTCAGCAAGATAGCTATTGCTACCCAGCCACCACACATCACCAGAAGCAGCCAACTAAACATTGATTGTTTTACTAAAGACTGCTTAGGCTTTGCTTGATGAACAAAATTCATGCTACTTACTAAAAACAGTAAAAATAAAGCAAAACAAAGGACGGCCAAGCCAGCACAAATCCAAATCCACATCGTAATCTCCATCTATATTCCTCCTTCTACAATTGACTCTGTTTATAAAAACAGCACATTATTTTTCCTTTTTCCTTTTTTTATTCAAATAATAGAAACTTATTAGTGCTACAAGTAAACAGGCAATACCAAGGCTGTAAAGCCATGTGCTATTTCGTTCACCTGTCCTTGGTAAGGACGTCTGTGCAATAGTCGGATTCGTCTTAGCAGTGTTTTTTCTACTCACTTTGTCTTGTTGTTGTGACGTTTTTTTATCTTTATTAGTGACTGGTTGTTCTGTTGACTTAGTATCACCTTCCGTTTTTAGGGGTGCCTTCCCTCCATAAAGCGTCACACCGATATTCGTTTGTCCCGCTTCTTCTGCAAAGCTCTCAGAAGAAGCGGTCAGACTCGCGTTGGCGATGATTAAAAGCATTCCTAATGTCACCAGAAGTGACCCTTTACTTTTCGCTGTCATCATCGCGCACTCCTTGTCTATTTTTCAAGGCTGCCTGTTTTTCTTGTTGTAAATAGGCTTGTTGTTTTAGTATTGCTTTCTGTTGTGTAAAACGCCAAATAGCTAGAATTAGACTCACAATTGTTGCAGCTAACAATCCATAAAAAGCTTGATTCCACCAAGTCGGTAGGACCAATTTCACTACTGCTTCTTTGTTTAATTTCTTGGCTTCTTGACTACTGATGGTAAATTCTTGCTTAAACGGCCACACTTGTTGTTCATCTTCTTTCAAGACCGCTTTTCCTTCAAAAATATAGGTTCCTGGACGAACATCTTCTTTCCCGAAATCTAAATGGAAGTTCATCGTCGAATTCGGTGCGAAACGAACACTTGGTAAAATCCGTTTGGCATATTCTTTCGTTTCGCCTTTTTTCGTTACTTTTCCTTCTAAACGTACTTCAGGAAAAATAGCGGATGTCGGATTCTGAATAACCGCTTGGACCGATTTATTTCCTAAAGCAATGGTCGGAACTAATTTAACTAATTGAAGAGTCTCTGCTAGATACATTGGTGTATCTTCTGACGTTCGTAAAGCAATCGCTACGTTAAACCCATATCGACTGGTTAACCCCGTTGATTTTCCTTTTTCTTCCTTTTCATCTTCTGCAAGCGAAGCATAGACACCACCTAAGACTAATCCCTGAAAACCATTTTCTGGAATTTCGACAGTCATTTTGGCTGCTACGGTTTTCTTAGCGGGAACTTTCACGTGTTCCTCAGGCAATTTGATCAATGTTGTCAAGGGTACTTTCAAACTTGCATCTGGTTTTTTCTCGAAATCATTGTACACAATTAAACCATTGTCATTCGTCGTAGCATTTGCCAAATTTAAATCAATCGTTAATTCTTCATTTGTTTTATTAATTAATGACAGTTCTACTTCTTGTTTCTGTCCTGGTTTCACAATGAGATCGTAGTAGGATTGCGTATTTTTCGCTTGATTCTCTGGGATATTGGGTTTAACTGTAAATTTTGTATTCATGTTGTCATCCGCTTCTTCTGCTTGTACAGCAGAAGGGATACTTAATGCCATCACACAAATAAAAACTGTGACGATTAGCCAGCGCATTGTCTTCATTATTTGTTCCTCCTATGTATCGAAAAGGAGCCGTGCACCACTGCGCAGCTCCTTTTCTAGTAATGCAGTATTCTCGTTAGTAACTGTTTATGGCGCAGCCACTAATGTCCAAGTTACGTTACCTGTATACGCACCATTTGTAATTTGTGAACTAGGTGTTGTAATGTTTAATTTTACATTTGATAATTCAGAATCCCATGTACCTTGACCTTTACCAACTGCTGCTGTAGCAATTGATACAGCTGCTCCACCTACTGGAATAGTTGTTCCAGCAAATTCAGGGCTTCCTGGGTCTGCTGCAAAGGCAGCCACATCACGTGAGTATGTTTTTGCTGTTTCATTGTATTTAGCTACAGCCCCTGTTTGTGTAAAGGTAATTGAACCTTCTAAAGTAGCAGTACCATTTTTCATTTCAGCAACGCCTGCAGTAACCGACCAACCAGCTTGTGTTCCACGAACATCCCCAACGGCATAACGTTTTGTTTGGGTTCCTTTTGCATCTAATGAAATCGCTGATAAATCAGAACTAACTTCTGTCGCAGCAAATTTGAATTCTGTTGGAACATATAACAAATCAAAGTTAGTATTCGGATTTGCAGGATCTGGATCTTGTGTATCTCCGTCACCATCTCCAGTCCCATCAGGTGGTAATGAACCACTCGTCATTTCTACGTTTGCTGGTGTTGTACCAGTCGTTGTTGCATGTGCTGCTGCAGGAGCGATGCTTGCTCCTAAAATAGCTGTTCCTGCAAATAAAGTTACCAATGTTTTTTTCTTCATTTTACTCTCTCCTTTATTATCTTGGTTGATTAATGAATAAAAAAGTTAAAAACTTTTCTATCTCGGTAGAACGTAAATTAAGTATAGCGAAAAAAAGCCTGCTTGTGATTTCAAATTTTAAACACCTCATGCAAAAAAAATGAATTTACTATAACAGCAAGGTTCCAACGACTTTTCGCGTCTTTGAAAACGTAATTTTCAAAAAAGATATTGTTTTTTTCCATATATAAAGTGGTGATTTTATAAAAAAACAGCGAAAAAACGTCAAAACATTAGTAACAAACACTAACATTTTGACGTTTTCTCGCATTTATTAAATCAAAATTCCCTCGATATTTTAAAAAAAATTAGTGAAAACTAAAATTATATCGTTTTCATAGACAAAACGTACATTTTTTCTTACGAAAATTGATAATCACTCGCTGACTATTCTCTAATCAAAGCTTGCGTTGTACAACGGAAAGAACCACCTAACATTCTAGAAACATGGTAATCAATTGCCTCAACTTTGATACCTTTTTCCTCTATTTGAGGAATTAAGGTTGTAAACGATTGGTCCGTTACATACGTTTCTTCATTAAGTGGTAGACCATTTGTCACTAAATACGCTGCTTCTTGCAAAGTAACGTGAATTTTTTCCCAGTTTGCTAATTGCGCAGGAAGACCATCCAAAAAGGCTTCTTCACAAACAATCATCAAGCCATCTCTCAACAAGCTTAACGCACAATCTAAGTGGAGAATATGTGGATGTAACCGAACTGGCACCACCTCATAACCAAAATGACCAATCATATTGGTCAACCACTGAATCCCCGCTAGGTTACTTGCCAAACCGGAGTAGCCCACAAAAATTGTTTTTCCTAAAACTAAAACATCGCCGCCTTCAATAAAGGGACCTGCTTCACTTAAAGCCCCTTCAGAAATGTCAGGTTGTGGCGCAGCAAAATAATAGCCTTCTGCTTCTTGTGTCCACTGCTGAATAATCGGACGAATTGGTAAAATTTCTTGTCGACGGTGTTGGAATCTTAAGTTTCCTTCTATTAAGAGATTGCCAATTGTAAAAAAAGGGTCTCGTGAAAAGAAGTTACTATATCCTACACCCAATTCCTTGCCATGTTCTTTTTCATAGGTTGTCAATAAACGCGGACGAAATACTTCTACGCCATAAGATTCTAATACTCCTTGCATGACTTCTTTTTCTTTTTCCCAACGAACTTGTTGTTCTGGTGCAAAGTCTGCTAAATCACGCCCTTCATTATTCTGTGTTAAACGGGCATTTTCCTCTGTTAAAAAAGTCGTATCCGCTTCATCAAATTTATCTGGTAAACAAAATTGCGATTGTGCTAAAACAACTGAACGCAACGGTGCAAATTCACTTTCAACATGCATTTTTTTCATTATTTGACCTCACTTTTATCTGGTTACCTTCATTATAACAGAGATAAAATTTTTATGCCTTTAATGAAGAAAAAGCAGAACGTATAGAAGTTCTGCTTTTTCTTTATTTTGTTATTTGCCAATACCTTTGTCTTTAATCTCAGCTTTTTGCCCGGTGCCATCTACTAAGCCAAAAATAATCTTTGCTTGGTCTGTATTATCAATTTGTCCTGAAAAACCTTCTGCTTGTGGGCCATAAGCATAGACATTTACATCTTCTCCCGTGTGTCCGCCAGTAGTCCAACCAGTATTCGAACGTTCATCAAAAATCTTTCTTAATGCCTGAGCGATTTTTTCAACATCTTTTGACTCCGCCGCTGTTTTCACTGCTTTCAATTCAGCCTCACTTAATTGAAAATCAATATACTCAGTCACTGTTTTTTCCACATTACCATTTTTAATAATTTCTTCTGCCATGAAATCAGGCGTGCGTTTTGCCGCATGTAAAGGCTCCGTCAACCAATTGTATTGATCGCCTTTACCTAAAGACAAACCACCAGTAGAATGATCTGCAGTTGTAACCACCAATGTTTCACCATCTTTTTTGGCAAAATCGATGGCCTTTTCAAACGCCGCTTCGAAGTCTTGCATTTCGCTCATCGCGCCAACAATATCATTGCTATGCCCGGCCCAATCAATTTGGCTACCTTCAACCATTAAAAAGAAGCCTTTTTCATTTTTATCTAACCGTTGAAGAGCCGCTTCTGTCATATCAGCTAATGAAGGAACTTCTTCCGTTCGGTCAATCATTTTAGGTAGCCCGCCTGGTGCAAACAAGCCTAAAATTTTGTCGTCTTGGTTCTCATTTAACGACTTTTTATCTGTGACATGACCATAACCCGCTTGGGAAAATTCTTTGACTAAATCACGATCTTTCCGCGCAAATAATTCGGAGCCGCCGCCAAGTAACACATCGACTTTGTGTTGTCCGTCGATTTGATCATCAAAATAGTCATCGGCGATTTCTGCCATATTTTTGCGCGAAACATTATGTGCGCCATATGCAGCAGGGGTTGCATGTGTTATTTCAGATGTTGCTACAAGCCCCGTTGATTTCCCCACTTTTTTCGCACGTTCCAGCACTGTTTCTGTTTTGGACTTGTCATTATCGAGTGCTATAGCATTATTATAGGTTTTTACTCCGGCAGCCATCGCTGTCGCTGCGGATGCTGAATCGGTGACATTCTCTTCTTCATCTTCTGGATAAGTGGCTTGCTGCCCAACTAAATAGGTATCAAAAGCTGTTTGGGGAACACGCTTGTCTGAGTGATTGGCTTTGAAATAGCGATAGCCCGTTGTATACGGATTCCCCATGCCATCTCCAATCATAAAAATAACATTTTTTACTGGTGCTTTTTCGGATTCAGTTGCCTTCGCTTCAGCAACCTCTGTTTGTTTTTCGCCGCTTTTCTGTTCAGATAAATTTGTACAACCCGCTAATGTTGTGAATGTTAATAAGGTAACCCCTAGCAAAGCTCTTTTCTTCATTTCCTTGTTTCCTCCTTCATATCTACCCATACATTGACTATAACAAGTCTTAGTTGATTTCTGATAAATAACAAGTAAACAAAGTGTTAAGTTGTTGTGTTGCTTCTGTTAAGTTCCTTATTTGTCGCGTCTTGCTGCTCTTTTTTCGGCCTCTTTGCGTAATTGTTTCTGCGCTTTTTTTGAGCCGCGTTCAATATCTTTGAGTTTCTTTCGTTCATGGAAATCTGTAAATAAACTTTCTAAATCATAGTCTTGCGGATATAGATCTTGTGCTTTCGCTTGTAATTTCAACCGTCTTCGTGGTACATTTTCAATTTTATCATTCACAAATACTTGGATTTCTTGTTCACCCTCATCTGTAAAAACCAACCCAATTTGTTGTGTTTCTGTCAATAGGACACGATCACCTTTTTGATAACGGTCTGTTTCTTCTACAAACGTGGCAAAGGTCGTTTCTTTTGCTTTCAGGGGTTTAAATAAAATTCGATTAGTAGGGTATTCTTTCCGCTGAATATAATGAGCCGCCTTTTCAATGAGCTGTGGCTCCATCTTCATTTTACGTGCAATCCAAAGCGCCTGACTATCGCCAACTTCACCAATTTTCAATTGATATTTGGGCGTTAATGTTTCACGATCGAAGGCCATTGCGGCGGGCACAAAATCATCATGTTCTTGGGCAAAACGTTTAATTTCACCATAATGGGTCGTCGCAACTACCAAGGCACCCTTTTGATACATCATTTCCATGATCGCAATCGCTAAGCCAGCTCCTTCGTTTGGCTCGGTGCCACTGCCAATTTCATCTAATAAAACAAGTGTGTGTCGCTTAACGTTACGCAACATTTCCGCAATATTTTTCATGTGCCCAGAAAAAGTGCTTAACGCATTTTCCAGATTTTGCTGATCACCAATATCGACAAAAATTTCATCTAATACTGGAATCTCTGTGCCCGCTTGTGCTGGAATTTGCAACCCAAATTGTGTCATGACAGTCAATAAGCCCACCGTTTTTAAGACAACCGTTTTACCACCAGCATTAGCGCCTGTAATGACAAGTCCTCGATACTCTGCTCCTAAAGAAAACGTCAATGGTACTGCGTGTTCTAATAAAAGTGGATGTTTTCCTTGAACAATGCGCAAGCGTTCTTCTTTGTTTACTTTTGGCGTGATCCCACCAATTTCGCGACTATACTTTCCTCGTGCAAAAATAATATCTAAGGTGGTCATTGTATCGACGGCTTGATCGACAAGTCGTTCTTGCTCATTAATTAACCCAGTTAGTTCCGCCAAAATTTGATATTCTTCCGCTGTTTCTTCCGCTTTTAAGAGTGTCAATTGTTCATTTAATTTACTAATTGCTACAGGTTCAATAAAGACCGTTTGTCCTTTATTGGATTGCTCAATGATTGTGCCTGAAACCTTATTTTTATAGCTAGCTTTGATTGGTACCGTGTAATGTTCCCCTTTTTTCACCATCATATTTTCTTGAATATACAGTTGATTATTTTTATTACGTAAAAATTTGGTGACTTTTGTTTCAATGTCTTGTTGGCATTCATTGATTTGACGCCGAATTTTCCGAAGTTGACGGGAAGCATCGGTGGCGACTTTTTGGTTATGGATTTTCGTATAAATTTGTTCTTCGATTGCTCTGAAGTCAGCTAAGTGCTGACTGTAACTAAATAGGCGTGGTGTTTGGTATTGATTTTTTTCAAAAAACTTCTGGATTCGCTGACTACTTCTTAAAAAGTCAGCCACCTCAATCAATTCGTTTGGTGTAAGGATTAAGCCTTTTTTCACTTGTTGAAGCAAGCGGGTAATTTGACTCAAGCCCATGAAAGGGACGTGTTGTCCGCTATCAATAATTAAGCGGGCCTCAGTTGTTTCCGTTAAGCGGGACTGCACTGTTTCTAAACGTGTTGCAGGGACCATTTTCGCCAACCGTTCTTTACTATACTCGCCAATCGCACGTGTTTGAACTTCTTTAAGAATTGTTGTAAATTGTAATTTTTGAATGGTTTCATGATTCATTTGTTTTTTTCTTCCTTTCTATCGCGAAAAGAATACCTGGCGCCTTTAAATAAAAACCAGTTTCTACAGAAAAAGAGGACAGCGTTCTACCGCTGTCCTCTTTATCGTTGGATAAAGGTTACTAAAGAAACCTCTTTTAAATGAGGTATTTAGTAATTGAGATGACTGACAGGTATCACTTTCTAAGCACACCAAATAAACCTTGCTTGGTTCACTGGTTATTCAACTTATCAATTAGATACCTACGACACTCACCAAAATACCCCACATTCGTTTGTTGGTTTTTATTTATTCTCCACTTGAGAGTAGCAAATCTGGTGGAGAAAGTCAACTAAAGATTGGCCCTTTACTTATTCAATGTGTTTTTCATCATGGTTAGTA